>JBKHKF010000266.1:0-4245 GCA_046537745.1 Anaerolineales bacterium
ATCTTCGGCTTTAAAATCCGGCTGAACGCGCTGGGCAGAGGCTATGAACAGCTTGACGGCGTCAAAGGACTCGGCCCCGTCGATGTCCTCTTGAGCTGGCACTGGCAGGCCTTGGATTGGGTAACGCCATTCCGCGCTTAATTGCAGAACCCGCCGCGAGGTTGTCAACAGCTTCACCCTGGGTGCAATCTGAATTAACTTCGAAATCAACCCCAGGCCATCTTCGTCAACCAGCTGCTCCACATTGTCAAGAACCAGCAAAAGCTTTTTGTCGCGCAAGTAGTTAAGAACTTGGGTTGAGGGGTCTTCGGCGCCAGAAAGCCCGATTTCCAGACTTTCCGCAATGGCGCTGGCCAGGTGGTCACCCTCTGCCACCGATTGAAGCGGAACGAGGTGGACGCCATCTGGGAATTCATCCGTTCCCTCCAGTCTGGCGGACACCTCCATGGCCAGACGCGTCTTGCCAATACCGCCCGGACCAATCAGTGACAGCAGGCGACAGTCGGGGTCTCTCAGACGCGCAATGACTTCCGAGAGCTCATGCTCACGGCCGAGAAAAGGTGTCGCTTGAGGCGGAAATGGGCGAGGTCTGCCTTTGATGGTCGTCTCTTGGTCTGCCATGCTCGAGGTGCGGTCCTCCAGGGTCAGTTCAGCTCCATGTAGTAAAGGAGATCGGTGGGGCGGGGGGATTATGCTCCTTCACTCGAAGTATAGAGGAACGTAGGGATCAGTGCAGACGAGCATCCGACCTGAAATTTCGTTTGTTTTACGCAGCGGCCACATTGTGGAAGGGATGAGAAACATGAAATCCTCCCCTTCGCACTCGGCGATAGCAGGTGGATCGGCAGGGTGTGGGCATGAAGCTACCTGCTAACACCAACGGTCATTCGAGCGCTATCTCAAATGGAGGTATGTTAAGAGCTCAAAAAGAAATGAAGGATTGAGGAGATGAACGAGCCAGACTCGTTTATGGCGCCCAGAGTCCAAGGACGAAGGCCGCCGTCATCACCAGCAGCAGCCAGGGAAGCAGGGCAAAGATCAGCTTTTCTTCCACCAGCGGCTTGCCCAGTCTGAGAAGCATCAGCAGCAGACCGGCCAACCCGATCAATCCACCGCCAGCTGCCACCAGCAGGATGCCGATCGGCGCGAGCTGCTGGTAAACCAGCCAAATCGGCAGCAGGAAGATCACCAGGCCGGAAAGCCCGTGTACCAGCGCCAGCGAAGCCGTCGCCATCGATCCAGTGGAAAAGTAGCGCGTCAGGGCGATGGCGGCCAGCCCGCCCAGGGAAATGGCCAGGTAGGCATCCGACCAACGTGGCTGATATTCGGCCACAAGCCCTAAGGAAAAGCTAAGCGGGAGCAGCGCACCGACGACGATCACCAGCGGGCTGTTGAGCACTTCAAACCCCAGGATCATCATCAGCAGGCCCGCCACCAGCAGTACGCCAAAGGCCAGGCTGAAGGACCAAAGAGCCAGCGATCCGAATCCCTCGACGCCGACCACAATCTGGTAGGCTGCCAGGCTGCCTGTGATCAGCAGCAGGACCCTGTCCAAAGCGGTCAGCTCTCGCCTCACAAAACGCCTCCAGCCATCATCAGCATAGAACCCAGCATGTAGAGCGAAGCATATTTAAACAGCCCAAAATTCAAGCGCAGCGATGGATTGGTCATGCTGTAAATGGCAAGTATGAGCAGGCCGCCACTGAGAACAAAGAGAAGTCTCATATAGCCCCAGGTCAATCTAATGCCGTAAGCGCCCAAACCCATCGCGATGGCCGCCAGCACGCTGGACAGGGCGATCGTGATGTGGGTGGTGTGGACACCGTAAGCCGAGGGGAAGGTGGGGACGCCGGCTCGGTCATAGTCCTCCTGGTGGCGCAGGTTGAAGGTCATGATGTGGGTTGGGATCCAAAACAGGACCGCCAGGGCCAGGACGAGGCCAATAGTGTCGATCCGGCCAGCGCCCAATGCCCGGCCTGCCAGGATGGGCATGCCGCCCGCCAGGCCGCCCCAAAGGATCGACCAGGCCGTACGGCGCTTGAGCCAGATGGTGTACACAACCACATCAAAGAAGAGCCCGGCAGCGACGACCGATCCAAACAGTAAATCCAGGGAGAAAGCCCATGCCAAGCCGAGCCCCGCCACCAGCAAACCCAGCAGCAGCGTTTCATTTGGCGTGACCTGGCCGGCGGCTGTCGAGCGCCGTTGGGTCCGCTTCATCAGGGCATCGATGTCGCGGTCCCACCACATATTCAATATGGTGCTGCCGCTAATGGCAAGGAATAGGCTGGCGGCCAGGGACAGAATGGTTCCAGTCGTCAACATCGGACAGCGCGCGCTCACGTAGCCGGTCAGGCCGGTAATTACAAGTAATCCCGTTTGAAGGGGTTTGATCAGCGGCTTATAGAGCCGGTACTTCGCCTTTGCTCTCGCCAGCATCTTCATCGGGACCTCCATTGAGCGGCGATGCGTCAGTGCGGGTGATTTTCTATTGGATTGGTGAATCCACTTGGGCGCAACGAAAACCCACTTGCGGGCTGTAGTAAGCAGGGTGGGCGCTGTTCCTCTTCCAAACGCGCAGATCTACCTCATAGGAATAGAAGCTGCCGCCGCGCATCATGCGGTAATGCTGATCGTGGTAATCGTCACCCATCCACTGCCAGACGTTGCCGGCCATATCGTACAGGCCGTAAGGGCTGGCCGAATCCTGTGTTTGATAGCCGTCATAGGTTCGGCCGTTATAAAACCCCACCGGAGTGGTGTTCCCCAGTTTGCCGAACAATTTTTCAAATAAATCAAAGGACGAGTAAAAGTTGGCGTTGTTACCTTCGATCTCCTGTCCCCAGGGGAATGGAAGACCATGCTCATCCATCAGCTCCGTGCCTCGGGCTGCCTTTTCCCATTCGATTTCCGTGGGCAGGCGCCAACCGTAATGCTGGCAGTAGGCGTTGGCGCCGAACCAAGTCACCATTGTCGCAGGATGGTTTGAGTACTCATGGATGGAAGCGAAGGTTCCAGTCTCGGGGTCATAGGTCAGCCGCACGCCTTCCTCAAAGGGAAGATACAGTTTGTTGCCCGCTTCGATTTTTTCCTCATGATCGTAGCCGTCGAACGGATCGCCGGGGTAGTAGCCATGTGCCCCCTCGTGCAGTGTGGTGTTGCCGCCGGCTTCGACTTCAACGGCTCCGATGTGGACGGCGCTCTCCGAGACTGCCTCGTTCAGAAATTCCGCATATTGCTCGTTGGTCACATCGGTGACCATGATTTCGAAATCGTATTCAATTGTCGTGGCGTGGTCATGTTGGCCGTAAGGGAACTGCCCCGCCGGGACCAGTGCCCAGGAATCTGGGTCGACACCCGTGTCAATGTAGGGGGGCGTAATGGCGCCTATGCTCGGCGTCGGGCTACAGGCTGTCAATACCAGCGTGATGAGGGCGAGAATGAATGTCGCGCGCTTCATTCGGTTTCACCTTCCAGGATATTTTCTAAATGCTCCATCTTTCTCTTCTGCTCCGCCAATTCAAGTTCGGCTTCCCGCCTTTGCTCGGCGGTGAACTCCTCGGACCATTGACCTTTATCGCGGAAAAGATCATACAAGCGCCAGATCATAAAGATCGCCAGCAGCACAAGCACAATGCCGAGGCCAAAGTCAGTTAGCAACATGGTCGTGTTGACGACAGACTGTTGGTTGATCTCGTCGACGAAGAGCCGTTTCATTGAGAAGATTGTTACGGCTCCGAAAGCGAGGTCCGACAGGATAATCAGCGACCAGCCGAACCAGCGCCGGATTCTCCCCTTTAAGCCGGATAAGTCAGCGTAGTACAACAGAATGATCGTGGCGATCAGCGAGGCGAGGATGTGCCAGTGTCCGGTCAGGATGATGCGCTCTTCGCGATGCGGCCACACCCGGAAAATCTCCTCCAGTTTCACCGCCATAAAGATACCGACACCGCTGACTGTGAAGTTCATGAACACCATCTGCCAGCCGGGGCCAAACTTGAGTGGATCACGCAGCAGGGCGGATAGCTTCTGAATAAGATTCGGATTTTCAATGTCGGCAGTACCTTGGCGGATGAGCTTGTCCCAGGAGAAGATGACGTAGAAAAGTGCGGCCAACATGACAGCAACAGAGCCGACGTAAATGATGGTATGAGCCCATTCCACCCACACAACCGAAAGCGCGCCGACCGTGATGATGATGGTTCCTACGATCATCAAGGGCATGGCTAGACGGTGGAGCAATCC
>JBKHKF010000267.1:0-4203 GCA_046537745.1 Anaerolineales bacterium
GTCGTGTGCCGACGCGAGCTTCCTGGACGGAGGATGGGGTGATTGATCGGCCGTCCTCCATGATCTGGAAACTGGAGGCGGGTAGGTTCTCCACACGACGTCCGGTTCCATCGGAGACGCTGGCGTTGAAGGAAATCGTCGGGAAATCGCCGGTCTGAGGAGGCGAGATTTGCACGCTGGCGTCGCTTTGTGCCCGTGCACCAATGGCGGCAAGGGACAAACTGATTAGCAAAACAAGGGCTAATACAGTCGTCCGGAGGCCCTTAAAAATGAGCATGATGCGCCCATTGTAGCACGCTGGCAGGACCATTCAATCAGGTTACAGGCAGCTTACAATACGCGCGCAAATTCGCATTTTCGTTTTAGTGTGTTGTTACAGAAAGGTATGAAAGGGTAAGGGGGTAGCAATGGCAACTCAATGGGAAGAAAGCCTGGCTGAATTTGAAGTTAGGGCCGACCTGCCCTCCCCGGGGCTTCCAACCGGAGAACGGTTGATTCGAGGGTTCCTACTTGGTGGATTCTTCATCGTGCTTGCCCTCGAGCTCTGGTTTGTGCTGCAACTTCTCAAGCTTATGTGACCGTGGGTTAATGGCGGCCCACTGGTCTTCCGGTGTTTCTCCTCTCCTCCTGATTTTGGGCTTTGCTTCGGGCACGTTTATTTAGGGGAAGACAGGCCCACTCTCAAACAAGACCTCCCGCTTCAGCGGGAGGTCTTGTCTTCTTTAACAGGTAAAGCCGCTAGGCTTCTGCCAGCTCCGGTGTTCCGGCACGACCGGTCAATCTTCTGTAGGTTAGCGTCCACGCGCCTTGAATGTAGGTCTGGAGGATCCCACTGAGAACGATCAGGATTGGAAGGTAGAGCAAGAACCCCAACCCGGCCAGACCTACACCGGCGCCGATGGAGAGATCGCTGCCGATTCCGAGCCCGGCGACGACAGGGATGATCAGCGCGATGATGGGCAAAGCCAGCAGCAGGCCAATCAGTCCTCCACCTAACAACAGAATCAAAGCCATCACGATGATGGTACCGGGATCCGATTTGACCACTTGCCAGGCTTTGCGGAACCCGGCGAAGATGTCCACGTCCTCCACGACGATCGACAGCTGCGTGAGTTGGATATAGATGTTGAGGGCGATACCCAGGGGGATCAGCAAGCAAAGCAGCGGAAGCAAACAGATCAGTCCAAGGCCAAGCGTCAGCACGGTGAAGGGCAAGATTGTGATAATGAGCAGGATGATGAGCACGATGCTCAGGACGAACAGGAGAAGCTTTAATCCAAATAAGCGAAGGAAGTACGGGAGACCGCCTTTAAAAGCGCTGACGAAGTTGACGACCGCTCCACCATCGGCCTGATCGAAGCCGTGGATGAGACCCGCCTGTCCGAGAATTCCGAGAACAAAGGCCACCAGGGCCAGGAAAAAGAAAAAGAGCACGATGACGATGGCCAAAATGATCCATACTGCAGGATCGATGGAGTTGAAGAACTGTTCGATCTGAGGTAATTCGCCGTTGCCACCGGGCCCGCCAGGGGTTTGCAATCCGTTGGTGACGTTGCCGCCCCCACCACCTCCGCCGCCATTGCCGCTGCCGCAGCTGGCCAGGATGCCCAGCAACCAAAGGCTCTTAAACCGCCAGGTGATATCCCAGGTTCTCTTAAGAATTTCGCCGTAATCCATCATGGTCTCCTTAATCTTCGGCGGCATTGCTCATTCCCATTCAATCGTGGCGGGCGGTTTGCTGGTGATGTCGTAAACCACCCGGTTGATCCCCTCCACCTCATTCACAATTCGGCTGCTGATCCGGCCCAGCAGTTCATGAGGCAGACGAGCCCAATCCGCCGTCATGAAGTCTTCCGTTGAAACGGCCCGCACCACCACTGTCTCAGCGTAGGTGCGCTCATCGCCCATGACGCCGACGGATTGCACCGGCAACAGCACCGCGAAGGCCTGGGCGACCTTCTCGGCGCCAGGTTTGCCCGGCGCCTGTTGGAAGGATTGTGCCAATTTCAACTCTTCGCGAACGATTTTATCGGCTGATCGCAACCGTTGTACTCGGTCCGGGCTGACAGTTCCCAGACAACGCACGGCCAACCCAGGCCCCGGGAATGGCTGACGCCAAACCAGCTCCTCCCTCAAACCTAACGCCAATCCCACCTGGCGAACTTCGTCCTTAAAGAGAAAGCGCAGGGGTTCAACCAGTTCCAGTTCGAGATCAGGCGGCAGTCCGCCCACATTGTGGTGGGTCTTGATCCGAGCAGCTTGCTGTCGTTCGGGGCCGCTGGACTCCACCACGTCGGGATAGATGGTGCCCTGGACGAGGAATTGGACTGGCCCGATATGTTGGGCTTCAGCCTCGAAGATCCGAATGAAACGCTCGCCGATCCTCCGGCGCTTTGTTTCCGGGTCCGTCACACTGCGAAGAACCTCAAAAAATGAATCGGCGGCGTCGACTGTGACGAGGGCTGCGCCGATATCTTGCTCGAAAGTCCCACGAACGAGTTCAGCTTCGTCAGCCCGCAGCAGACCGGTGTCGACGAAAATGCAGGTCAACTGGTCACCGATCGCCCGATGAACCAGCGCGGCGGCAACGGAGGAATCAACGCCGCCAGAGACCCCGGCGATGGCATTGCCCTCGCCCACCTGGTCACGGATGGCGGCAATCGATTGATCGATGATGGATTCCGGTGTCCAGGTGGGTTCAGCCTGGCAAACATCCAGTGCGAAGCTGTGCAGGATTTCGTCGCCGCCCTGCGTGTGGTTGACCTCAGGGTGAAATTGCAGGCAATAAAACCCGCGGACTTCATCGGCCATCGCCGCGATAGGGGAGTTGGCGGATTCGGCCAGCACCTGAAACCCGGCCGGCGCTTTTTCAATGCGATCGCCATGGGACATCCAAACCGCCCGCTCGCCCTCCGGCAGCAGCGTGGATGCTTTCTTCACGGTGACGTTGGCATGCCCGTATTCGCGTTCGGGCGCCGGTGCAACACTGCCCCCAAGCGCGTGAGTAAGCGCTTGCATCCCGTAGCAGATGCCGAGGATCGGCTTGCCGCTTTCCAGGATGTAGGCAGGGATTTGCGGTGCGCCGGGCGCATAGACGGAGGCCGGACCACCGGAAAGGATGAAGCCTTTGGGGTTCAGGGACAGGACCTGTTCAGCCGGCGCGTCGTGGGGAAAAAGCTCGCAGTAAACGCTCGCTTCGCGCACGCGGCGGGTGATTAGCTGGGAGTATTGCGAGCCAAAGTCCATGACGGCGAGGGCATCCATTGAGCGGTCAGTTGGCGAACAGAATTTGGCCGTCGCTCATGTCGCTCACGACCGCCAGCGATTCGATGGGAACGTCCAGGCTGTTGAGCAGATCACGCCCTCCCTCAAAGCTCTTCTCGATGAGCGTACCGATGCCCACCAAGGTGGCTCCGGCAGTAGTGGCCAGTCGCACCAAGCCCATGATTGTCTGGCCGCTGGCCAGGAAATCGTCGATGATCAGCACGCGGGCTTCGCTTCGGAGATATTCTGGAGAAACGATGAGCTCCACCTGGCGGCCTTTCGTGTGCGATGGCGCCAGGGTGAGAAAGATTTGATCCGGCATGGTGATGGGCTTGCTCTTGCGGGCATAAACCACTGGCAAGCCCATGTGGGCTGCGGTTGTGAGCGCCGGGGCGATGCCGGAAATTTCGGCCGTGAGGATTTTGGTTGCGCCGATGTCGGCGAAGCGGCGGGCTAATTCTCGCCCGCATAGATCCATCAGTTCGGGATCCACTTGATGGTTGATGAAGCCATCAACCTTTAGGATCCCATCTCCTAGATTCTGGCCTTCTTTAAGAATTCGGTCTTTGAGCGCCTCCACCATCGCCTCCCTCCATCCCGTGAATTAGCCTATTTTACATCCGGCCTGCCCCGCTGGGAAATGAGGCGTTGATGGGGCGGCAATATTGCTTGACATAGAACGCATGTTCCGCTATTATTCGAACAAGCGTGCGGAACCCGGGCTCTTATTGCTGGAGTGAGGGGCCGCCAGGAGGTAATTATGGTCAAAGGAAAACTATCCGACCGACAACGCCGGATGCTCGATTTTATCGTGGCGTTCACGGAAGAGAACGGCTATCCGCCCTCGATTCGTGAGATCGGCAAAGCGGTCAACATATCCTCGACCTCCGTGGTCAATTACAACTTGAATCGATTGGTCGATGAGGGTTACCTTGATCG
>JBKHKF010000268.1:0-4203 GCA_046537745.1 Anaerolineales bacterium
GGGCACGAGGAAACCATCGCGGAGGGCGCCATGAAGATGCTGGGCCAGGAGGATATCTTTACCAAAGCGGCCATCGAACAATCCCTCAGCCAGGCCGAGGCGCAGATCGATCAAATTCTGGAGGCGGGCCTGCCTGAAGCAGTGAGGGCGAATTTGGGGATGGTGGGCTTTCGTGTGGTGATTGATCGTCAGGGCAACCTGGTGAGGTTGGAACAGCCGACGGGCCCGGAAGAAGATTACTAGCCTCTGCCAATGAACATCTAACATTTAACCGCTAGGATTTTTTGGATTGAAATGAGTTGGTAAGGAGTTCTTTATGACATTGTCCGAGAACATCATCGACGTAACCGAGGCGTCCTTCGAACAGGACGTCATTATGCAATCCCACGAAACCCCGGTTGTGGTGGATTTTTGGGCGGAATGGTGTGGCCCGTGCAAGATGCTGGGTCCGATCCTGGAGCGTCTGGCCATTGAGAAAGGGACCTTCACGCTGGCGAAGGTGGATGTGGATGAAAATCCGAGTCTGTCGGTCCGCTATGGTGTGCAGGGCATTCCGGCCGTCAAAGCCTTTCACAACGGTGAGGTGGTTTCTCAGTTTGTGGGTGCCCAACCCGAAAGCCGGGTGCGTCAGTTTATTGACAACCTGGCTCCCAGCCCGGCCGAGGAGGCGGTGGAGGAGGCGAAGAGCCTTTTGGGCACACGCCACTATCAAGAGGCGGAGGAAGCCTTCCGGGAGGTGCTGGAGGAGGATGAAGCCAACGCCTCGGCTGCTCTGGGGTTGGTGCACAGCCTGCTAATGCAGGGCCAGGGTCGTGAAGCGTTGGAGTGGATTGAAGATTTTCCTGCCGGTCCTGAGTGGGCAGAGGCTGCGAAGCTGAAGCCGTTGGCGGAATTGTTGGTTGAGGCGGAGGAATGCGATCAGGTCGAGCACGACGATCCCCTGGAAGCTCACCTTCATCACGCCGCCAGTCTGGTAAAGCGAGGAAACCTGGCGGCTGCGATGGACGGCCTGCTGGGTGTTCTGAGGAAAGACAAGCGCTACCGCGACGGCCTGCCGAAGGACGCGATGCTGGGTATTTTCAGTTTGCTGGGGGATGAGGACAAGCTGACCCGTGAATACCGGGAGGAATTGGCTTCCGTCCTCTTCTAAAGATTGTTCGAAATTAAAAGCGGGAGCGAACGCTCCCGCTTTTTTGATTCCAACCGTCCAGGCCTTACTCCCGACGCGTCCTGCGGCGTTCGGCTTCCAAACGGTCCATGTAATCGCCCCGGGTGGTGCCTCGACGCCATTCTTTGGTGCTGACGATGTGGTACGGGACATCGATCACAACGATGTCCTTCTGATTGTAAAGCTGGCGTCGGAGTGTGTTTGCCGTCTGATTGTGCAGCAGGCGCTCCCACAGGGATTCAGCCACGAACTCGGGGATCACCACCGTCACCAGCTGATCCGGGAATTCAACTTGATTGACCCTCTCGATGTATTCCACCAGTGGGGTCAATATGTCCCGATAGTCATAATCGATGCAAACCAACTGGAGATCCTTCGTTATCTCCGGGAAACGGGCCCAGCGTTCCTCCACCCGCTGTCGCTTCTCCGGAGAGGTTGTGATGCTGATGGCCCGCACATCATCGGACAACCTTCTGGCGTACTTCAGTGCCCGCAGCACACCCCTGTGCACGTCACCGATGGGGACCAAAGCGACGCTGGCCACGCCGCTCAAATCCTCCTCCCGCCAGTCTTCGGCACTGAGTGCGGCAGCCACCCGCTGATAGTGGCGCCGGACCTCCAGGAACACCCCGACCATGAGCGGGATCAGAACAATCACGATCCAGGCGCCCTCCAGGAACTTGGTGGTGGTCAGAATTATGAATACGAGACTTGTGATCACGGCGCCGATACCGTTGAGTGCGCGCTTCCAGGCGATCCCCCTTTCCACCTTAGATGGCTCAAGGTTTCTCTGCGCCAGCTCTTGCTGCTGGCGGCGGCCAATTTTCCCCATCAAGCGGAACATACCCGCCTGGGACAGGCTGAAGGACAGCATCACGCCAAGGGCATACAATGGCAGCATGGCGATCTCATCGGCCTGGAAGATCACGACGATGACGGCCGAAACCAGACTGAGGACCACAATCCCCGAACTGAAGACCAGGCGGTCCCCCCGGTTCTGCATCCAGCGGGGCAGATAGCCGTCGCGGGCCAGGAAAGAGCCGAGTTGCGGGAATGCCTGGAAACCGGTGTTGGCAGCAAGGATCAGCACCGTCATGGTGAAGGCCTGAACCCAGAAGTACAGCAAGCCACGGCCAGCAATTTGAGAAGTCAGTTGGGACAGCACGCTTTCCGTGTGGCTTGGGATGATGGTGAGGTGAGTGGCCAGGTAGGTGATACCCAAAAATAGTGCCATGGCCATCACGCCCATTGCGATCATGGTTTTCACCGCGTTGATTGGTTCCGGGGGTTCGAAAGATCGCACGCCGTTGCTGATGGCCTCGATGCCCGTGAGCGCCGTGCAGCCGCCGGCGAAAGCTCTCATAAGCAGCCAGATATAGGCGAGTCCTGCCAGATTGGCTTCCGGAAGGATGGAGACAGCGTTTGGCTCCAATGGTGTGGTGCCGAACCAGCCGTTGACCCTCAAAAGGCCGAGACCGATGACGGCCAGGCCGCCGCCGACAAAGGCATAGGTTGGTATGGCGAACAGCGTGCCGCTCTCTCGTACGCCCCGAAGATTGACCAAAGTGATAAAGGCAATGGCGGCCAGTGCGAGCACTACTCGAAAATCAAAGAGCTCAGGAAACGCGGAGGTTAGGGCGCGAACCCCAGCCGAGACGGAAACTGAAACCGTCAGCACATAATCGGTGAGCAGCGCCGCCGCCGCCACCAGCGCTGGCAGCTCGCCCAGGTTTTCCCGGGCGACGGTATAAGCGCCGCCGCCATCGGGGTAGTGAAAGATGGTTTGAATGTAACTCGAGATAACAACCACGACCAGCAAAGCTACACCAATGCCCAGTGGAAGCGTCAAGGAAAGGCTGGCGCTTCCCAGCACGATCAGGACCGTCATCATGGCCTCGGTGGCGTAGGCGTTGCTGCTGATGGGGTCCGAGGCAAAGATGGCCAGCGCCCGGATTTTGTCCAGGCGCTCGTGAATTTCCATGCTGGTCGGGAAGGGCTTCCCGATTAAATAGCGGCGGACTTTTTCTAGTGTCACTTTGTGCTGCCCTCCTAAAACCGACTTAGTCTAGCCGATATTTCCTGGACCAACTCAGGGAATTTCTTTGCAGACAAATCAAGCCAGCCACACACATACCGATCAATGGAATCGCGTCCATCAAAACAAAGGGGCCGCCGATCGGCGGCCCCTGAGAAAAAGAACCAGCCGAGATCAGGAGTCCTTGGGGGGCGCCATCATGTCCTGTGGACCGGGTCGGATGGTGAGCCAGGTAAAAGCCCACAGCACGAGAATAAACACGATCGCGCCAACCCATGTCAGAGTATCACCATCGCCGACGTACATGGCGATGGCGGATCCCATCGCCAGAATCCCCATAATGCTGATGGCAGTTTTGTTGACGCCTGTGGTCGGATCGAAGGGTTTTGCTTCCTCCACCGGCAGCAGCAGTCCAAGGTCCACCAGCTCACGCTGGGATCGTGGATCGATGTCCAAATACCCGCCCCATATGTAACTGAGGATCTGGCGAACGCCGAAGCTGAAGGGATTGGTCCGGGGCCGAGTTACCGCCACCGGAATATCCACTTGCTCGGCCAGCAGCTTGGGTGTGCTGTCAAAGAAGCGGCGCTTGAGCCAGCCATCTCGAGTCGCGCCAATCACCATATAGTCGTAGTCCTTCGAAGCCTTAACAATGGCCCCGATTGGATCATTCGAAAGGATCCGCTGCATCTTGATGGATCCTTGGGTCTTCGGGAAGCGCCGTTCAAATTGTTGGACTTCCCGCTGTACCTGTCCCATAAAGGCATCCTGAATATCCTGTGGGCTGTCCTTCGGAAAGACATGCGTGATCACTTTCTCCACCACCGGCGCGCCGGTGACGTAGCCGATGGCCTCCAACGAGAATCGTATCTGCTGGGGATCCTGAACTGGGATCATGATCCGCTGAGCTTGTTCGTGCATCTCTTGCTGAACGACAAGCACCTTGCAGTTGACTTGGTGGATGACGTCATCGATGTTACGACCGATCATGGTGTCGGGC
>JBKHKF010000269.1:0-4194 GCA_046537745.1 Anaerolineales bacterium
CAGCTGCGCTTACTGCCGCACCGGCCAGGGCCATCTGTGCGAAAACACGCAGCTGATCGGCGTTGATCGTGACGGAGGATTCGCCGAATACATCGCCATCGATGCACAGAATGCCTGGCCCAACCCTCCCGACCTTCCCCTGGAAATTGCGGTCCTCCAGGAGAATTTCGGCAACGCGGTGCACACCGCCTTCGCGGTTGATCTGAGAGCGAAGAAGATCCTGGTTACCGGCTCCGGCCCCGTCGGCTTGATGACCATCGCGGTGGCCCGGGCCATCGGAGCGCGCGCCATCTATGCAACGGACATCAGCCGCTACCGGCTGGATTTCGCCCTCAAGATGGGTGCCGACCTCGCGCTGCACGCAACCGAAGACAAGGTGGTGGATCAAATCATCGAAGAAACCGAAGGGGAGGGCGTCGACGTGCTGCTGGAGATGTCCGGCTCGCCCTCTGCCTTGGATCAAGGCTTTTCCCTGCTAAAGCCCGGCGGCGAGGCGGCCTTGCTTGGCGTCGCTCCCGGTGTCATCGAATTCGATTGGAACCAGCACCTGGTTTTCAAAGCCGCCAAGGTGATTGGCATATACGGGCGTCGATTATGGCAAACGTGGTACCAGGCCCGCGGCCTCATCCGTTCTGGCGCAGTGGACCTCTCGCCGATGGTGACACACACCTATAAATTGGAAGAATTTGAGAAAGCCATCGAAGCCATGACTTCCGGGGAGTCCGGCAAAGTGATGCTCATCCCCTGAGGCATCCATATATGAATGCGACGCTACACTTTCAGGTCCTTGCGTTGACTGTGCCGGCATCAACCTCTGCTTGCGTTGAACAAACGTAGGAATTGGTATGATGCCTGGATTGCGCTTTTGCGCTCAGCAAGTTCTTGCATCTGGAGGATTGGTCTCGACATGCGCTGGATCCGCCTGAGTCTATTCTTGATCCTGATGGGAACCCTGCTCGCTTGCACCCGCAGCGCGGCCGATTCCACCGGCTCCGATCTGCTGCCGGAGCAAATCGCGCGAACCTTGACTGCGGCGCCAACATTGCCGCCGAGCCGGACGCCGCCGCCGACAGCCACGCCCCAACCCTCCGCCACGGCCATTCCACCCAGCCAGGAACCTCCGACAGCCACTCCCACCGAGGGGCCAACTCCAACAGCGTCACCTCCACCACTACCCGAAGGGGATCCACGGCAGGGTCTCAATCTGGCCGCCCCCCATTTGACCGATGATTTCCAGGTGCGGTATGGCTGGTACGAGTTCAACGACGCCAGCGCGGCCACGATCCGCTGGGAGCGGGGTCGGATGACTGTTACGGATAACCGAGCGGATGAATTCCTGTGGTGGAGCACCTCGGGAGAGACGGCCAGCGATTTATATGCGGAGGTTACTGCCAGCATCCAGGATTGTCAGGGAAAGGATCTATATGGCCTGGCAGTCCGCATTGGAGGTTCAGGCTACGATCGAGGCTACACGCTGGAAGTCTCTTGTGACGGTCATTACCGGATGCGCAAAATTATCAGTGGCGCCGCTCCGGAGGTCATGCTGAACTGGACCGTCTCTGATGCGATTGAGACCGGTGGTCAGGCCAGCAACCGGTTGGGCTTTTTCGCAGAGGGCGATCAACTCATCGGTTTCGTCAACGGCCAACAACTCGAAGATGTCAGGGATCCAGATTTCATTTTCGGGAATTTCGGCCTATTTTCAGAAGCTGTGGATTCCGACAGTGTGACGGCCATCTTTGAGGAGTTCGCGCTCTGGTATCTGAACAACCAGTGACGATCTCCACTTCATACGAGACCCGCGCTCGCGTCTCGCCGGGGAAACCAACGCCATCCCTCGCGCTTGCAGTTTGCCTGCTGGCAGGTCTATTCATCGCGGGCTGCATCGCCGAAACTCCTGCTCCCACCGCAACGGCGACAAACCCTCCGCCAAGCCCAACCCCCACTTTTGAATTCCCGACTCTTGCTCCGACAGCCACAGAAGGCAGGGATGCACCAACGCCGGACGCTCCTGAGCCGCTGGCTGGCGCTGGTGATGTCCTATATCAGTCGGAGTTCGACACGGCCGGTGACTGGCCCTTGGGCCGGGATTCGCTCGGCGCGGTCAGCCTCTCCAATGGCGGTCTCTCCGTCGTCATGCCCAGGCCCGGTCTGCAGCGGCTTGTGGAGAGCCCGGCTCCTTCAGCCAACAACTTCATCCTGGACGTTGAATTCCGCGCTGAGATTTGCCAGGGCGAAGACGAATTTGGCGTCGCTTTCTGGCTGACCCCGGAGGGCAATCACATGCGCTTCACCATCACTTGCCAGGGCGGCGTTCGCCTTCGGCGAGTGCTCGGTGGAGAACGGCAGGCCTGGGTACCTTTCATGGAACGCGTGCCGGCTGTATTGCCAGGAGCGCCAGCAGAAAATCGCCTGACAGTGCGCGCCCAGGGCAACCGCTTTCAGCTCTACGTAAACGGCTTCCACATCCTTTCCGGCACGGAAACGGCGCTTCCGCCAGGTGGAAGCGGCCTTGCAGTCGCCTCCTCGGCAAACCAGGGTCAGACCACGGTCATATTTGATTCATTCATCTTGTACCATTTGGATCCGGCCGCCACACCAACCCCTGGAAAAACGGAGACCCCCGATGGCTAAAAGGCCCTTTCGAAACAGGCTCAATGATCTGAGCACGAAGGAATGGATCAAATTCCAAAAATCCTGGTTCATTCATAATCCACCCCCGCGCCGAAGCGAAGTGCTCCAGCACCCGGCGAAATTTCCCGAAACACTGGCCCAGGAATTTATCGAGTTCTTTACAAAAGCAGGTCAAACAGTCCTGGATCCGATGGCAGGCACCGGCTCCGCGCTGGTTGCCAGTCTGCGCAGCGGTCGCAATGCTTATGGCATCGAGCTCAACTCTGAGTATGCTGAAATAGGACGGTCCATCCTGGAGGACGAGCGCGCCGATCTTGGCCAGGCCGCCTCCGACCTCCAGGCCAGACTGATCACGGGTGATGCGCGCAACTTGCTTGAGTTCGATCTTCCCGAAGTTGACTACGTGATCACCTCACCACCTTATTGGGACATGCTTCACGCCCGTGGGGCGGAGACTCAAAAGGAGCGACGGACCGACGAAGATCTTGATGTTGTGTATTCGGAAGCAGAAGCTGACCTGGGGAACGTGGAAGATTATAAAAAGTTTCTCGATGAGTTGGTCTCGATCTATGAGCCGCTGCCTTCGCTGCTGCGACCTCGTGCCTATATCACAGTGATTGTTAAAAATGTAAAGAAAGGCGGAACGATTTACCCGCTGGCCTGGGACCTGGCCCGGCGTCTCAGCCAATTCCTGACACTAAAGGACGAGAAAATTTGGTGTCAGGACAATGTGCGTCTGGCGCCGTACGGCATGGGCAACGCCTGGGTCAGCAACACTTTTCATCACTACTGTTTACAATTCAGGTATGAGCCCAACGAGGAGAGCTGACCTCGGGCTGCCGGCCTGTTCTTTTTGCCCGGAACAGGCATCAAGAGTATCCTAGGATTAACTGCCAGCCCAACCGCCCACAAGGATAAAAATGTACATCGCCATCGAGGGAGTCATCGGCGTCGGCAAGACCAGTCTGGCAAGATTGCTCCAACGCCAGTTTGACGCTCAGCTGTTGCTTGAAGCTTTTGAAGAAAACCCCTTCCTCTCAGATTTCTACGGCGACCGCCAACGGTATGCTTTCCAGACCCAGATCTTCTTTCTCTTGAGCCGCTACCGACAGCAACGTGAGGCCGTGCCTGCCGCATTGGAAAAAGGCAACCTTATTGCGGACTACACTTTTGAGAAGGACGCTCTCTTCGCACGGTTGAACCTCGAAGGGGACGAGTTGGACACATATCAACAGGTCCACAAGGCACTGGCCGAACGAATCGTGAAACCGGATCTGGTCATATTTCTCGCAGTGGATACAAACACCGCTATGAAGCGCATCGCTCAGCGGGATCGGCCCTATGAAAGAAATATGGATGAAAACTATATCGAAATGGTGAACCGAGGCTACGAACATCATTTCTCGGATTTCACGGAATACAAGGTGCTGACCATTGATTCCAGCCGCTTGGATTTTGTGGCCAATGGCGATCACCTTGAACACATCGCTAATAGGATCCGTGACTCCTTGGGTATTCCGCCCTATCAACCGAGCCTGCCGATGGACGAGGGCATAACTC
>JBKHKF010000270.1:0-4176 GCA_046537745.1 Anaerolineales bacterium
CGCTAAATTCCTGCTGCGGGCCCTTGGCGAGCATCTGGCGCGCTACGAAGCCCAACACGGAGAGATCAAACTGCCGCAGGGCCCATCCTTGGCCGATCAGCTGTTTCGTGGGAAGCCAGGCGAGGAAGGAAATGAGGAAGACGAAGATGGTTGAGATGGATCGTCTCGGTGGAATCGTTGAATCAATTCGTGAAGCATTCGAAGCGAAAAACGAAGCGCGTGACCGAGCGCTCAAGCAGTCGAGGAGCATTATCCGACAGTGCTCCTTGACCATCCGGGCGCTGCATCGAGATGATTACGAAGAATCGAATGCTGAATTACGGATGGCCAGTGATCTGGTGGAGGAGCTGACCGAATCCCTGGAGCCCTACCCCGATCTCTATCATGCCGGCTACACACAGGACGCATTAAAAGAATACAGCGAAGCGAGTTTGGTCCGGGCCTTTTTGGCGCAGGAGCCAATTCCCGGGCCAAATGACCTTGACGTCGAAGATGCAGCGTATCTGGCAGGGCTCGGCGAGGCGGTTGGTGAACTGCGCCGGAGAGTGTTGGATATCATCCGGCACGATGAGTATGAGGAAGCGGAACGGCTGCTGTCCGTCATGGATGAGGTATATGGCCACCTGGTGACGATGGATTATCCGGACGCGATTACGCGAGGTTTGCGTCGGATCACGGATATTGTCCGAGGTGTGACTGAACGTACGCGCGGCGATCTAACAACCAGCTTCCATCAACATCAACTAAAGGAAGCCCTGGAGCGAAGCCAATCCGGGGATCCCTAGAAGGAAAAATTACAATGGCGTTACCCCAGACAGTTGGGTGCGGGCCGGGCACACGCCAGGGGCTTGCGATCATGCCGAGAATTTACCCCGAAGGCGGTTGGAAGGGGTCTGTCCGACTGCAAGGCGGCATATAATAGCCACCATGAACGATGCCCAAAAGGAAATACGACGAGTCGCCGTGCTGGCCCACCAGGCCCTGATGTCCGCGGACGGCTTGGCCAAAGATGTGGAGCAGCATCTTTCCTCCAAAGGCGTGGAGGTGCGGTTGGGGGGGCTTGGGGATAATGCGTTCGCCCAAAGTGTGCTGCGAGAGGAGAATGATCTCGTCGTGGCCTTGGGCGGCGATGGGACGATGTTGCGGGCAGGCGAATTGGCTGCGGAGAGTGCCACGCCGGTTCTCGGTATCAACATGGGCCGGTTAGGTTTCCTGATGGAGGTCAAAAGAGAGAACTGGCGTCATGCCATCGATCGCGTGCTCCAGGGGGAGTATTGGCTGGAACCCAGGGCGAGAATTGCGGCGACGCTCTTCCGGGAGGAGGAGGAAATCGGCCGCTGGGAGGCGCTCAACGAATGCGTGGTTGGTCGTGGAAGGACCGCCCGGCCCATTCGGGTGCAGGCAGAAGTCGACGATCATTACCTGGCAACCTATGTGGCTGATGCCGTCATTTGCGCCACCGCCACCGGGTCGACGGCCTATGCCCTGGCCGCCGGCGGACCCATTCTGCCGCCACAACTGCGCAATATGCTGCTGGTTCCGGTCGCCCCCCACTTGTCGGCCGACGAGGCGATCGTCCTTCCTGAGAACGCAACGCTGATAATGAAGGTGGGTGAGGGTCCACCGGTGGATCTCAGCTGCGATGGCTGGCTGCATCATGAAATGGCACCCGGCGATCGCGTGGAGGTGATGGCGAGTCCGGAGGACGCCTTATTCGTCAGACTGGAGGATCCGGGGTATTTCTTCCGTAACCTAACGAAGTATGTCAATCACGATCCACCCGCCACAGGCCGGATCTAATGAGCGAAGCTGCCACCGTATGTGTCAATCACCCCCAACGAGAAACAGGCCTGCGCTGCAATCGATGCGGCGACCCAATTTGTGCCAACTGCGCCGTGCGGACGGAGGTGGGCTACCGCTGCCCCCAGTGCGTCCGCAGTCAGCAGAAGCTGTTTGATAACACCCTCCGGCGTGACTACATTATCGGAACGGTAGTAGCGGCGGTAGGAGCGGGGATCGGGTTAGGGATCCTCACCTTTCTTGGCATTTTCGGACTCCTGCTGGCGCCGGTGCTCGGCGGCGGATTGGCTGAGTTAATCCGGTGGGCTATCAGGCGGCGCCGAAGCCGTCGGCTGCCGTTGGTGGCTTCCATCGGGGCCGGCATTGGCGCTGTGCCCCATTTGCTGCTGCCGCTGTTAGGAATTCTGGCTGGTTTAGGCAGCGGGGCTGGCTTGGGGTTTCTTCCCGGCGTCCTGCTCTCAGCGCTGTGGCCTTTGCTGCAGGCAGGATTGATGATCAGCGCGCTTTACTATCGGCTAAAGGGAATTCGGCTGGGATAACGGCATGCTCAAAGAGCTTCGCATAAGAGATTTTGCCATCATAAACTCCCTGGATCTGAGCCTGGGTCCAGGTTTGATGGTTTTCACCGGCGAAACAGGAGCCGGCAAGTCGATCATTATCGACGCGGTGGAACTTCTTATTGGCGGACGCGCCGAGAGCACGCTTGTCCGCAGCGGCGCTGAGATGGCCATGCTCGAGGCAGTTTTCGGAATTGATCCTGCCGTTCGCCAACGCGTCCAGGCCATCCTTGAGCGCGAGGAATTGCTGGACCCCGAGGAGGGTGGCGATCTTCTGGTGAGCCGTGAGATCCGCCTCGAAGGCCGCAACATTTGCCGGGTAAACGGGCGGATCGTCCCGCTCAGCGTGCTGCGTGAAATCGGCGATCATCTGGTGGATGTTCATGGCCAATCCGAGCATCTCAGCCTGCTGCGCGTCTCCCAGCACCTGCATCTGCTCGACCGCTATGCGCAGGTCGAGGAACCGCTGGCGGAATACCGCCAGACCTACAGACGTCTCACAGAGGTGCGCACCGAATTGAGCAAGCTGCGCTCGGCGGAGCAAGATGCGGCGCAGCGCATCGATTTTTTGACCTTTCAGATAGAAGAAATTGAAACGGCTAAATTGGAGCCCGGTGAGGAGCGGGAATTAGCATCCGAACAGGCTCGGCTTGCCAATGCCGAGAAGCTCTCCAACTTGAGCGGCGCTGCACTCGCCAGCCTGGAGGAGGGGTTGCGCGGTGAGATTTCCGCCAGTGACCTGCTTGGCCAGGCCGTGGAAGCCATCGAGGAGCTTGCCGAGGTTGATAACAGTCTCGAAGAGCTGCGGGATCAAGCGCAAGCGGTGCAGGAGCAGGTTTCCGATCTGGCTCGGCGATTGAGAATTTACCAGGAGCATATCGAGCACAACCCGGTTCGTCTCGACGAAGTTGAGGAGAGGTTGGCGCTGATTAAGGGCTTGAAGCGCAAGTATGGAGATGACATTGAATCCATCCTGTCATTCGCTGAGAGAGCAAGAGTTGAACTGGAGGGTATTACCCACGCCGAAGAGCGAATTGAGCAGTTAGAAGCCGAGGAGCCGGAGCTGCTTGCGGCATTAGGCGGTGCTGGGGAGAGCCTCTCCGAAGCGCGTCGGCAAGCCGCAGCGGCTTTGGCCGAAGCGGTTGAAGCTCAGCTGGCAGATCTGCAGATGATGGGCGCTCGCTTCAGCGTGCACCAGGTGTGGCAGGAGGAGGAGTCCGGCGCACCTGTGAACGGCCGCCGCGTGGCCTTTGGGCCTCGGGGGCTGGATCAGGTGGAATTTATGGTCGCGCCCAACCCCGGCGAGGGGCTGAAGCCGTTGGTAAAGATCGCCTCCGGCGGTGAAACCTCGCGGCTCATGCTGGCTTTGAAAGGGGTACTGGCACAAGCCGATGACACGCCTACATTGATTTTCGATGAAATCGATCAAGGGATCGGCGGACGGGTGGGCGCGGTGGTCGGGCAGAAGCTGTGGTCGCTGGCTCGAAACCACCAGGTGCTGTGCATCACGCACCTGCCGCAGCTGGCTGCCTTCGGCGATCGACATTACAAAGTCGTGAAGCAGCTTCGCGCCGACCGTACCGAAACCGGTGTCCATCACCTCGAGGCGGAAACCCGGACACACGAACTGGCCACTATGATGGGTGGAGATTCGGATCCAAATCTGACGAGCGCACAAGCACTGCTGGACCAGGCTAAATCCAGCAAGAGTCAGGCGACGGCAGCATGACTCGCAAATTCCTTGAAGCTACTTGTTGTTTGGCTTCTTAGATTCAAGTACCAAGTGCAATAGGCGAATAGATACCGAAGAATACTTCTA
>JBKHKF010000271.1:0-4173 GCA_046537745.1 Anaerolineales bacterium
GGCTTAGACTATTTCGAGTATGGGCCTCAGATGTCCCGCGGTTTTCGGGCACTCAAGGTATGGATGACCCTTAAGCACTATGGGGCGGATGGCTATCGGCGGTTGCTCTCCCAGGGCCTCCGCTGCGCCGAGAGGCTGCACGAGCTGGTGAGAACGTCTGAGGACTTTCACGCGCTGCACGAGCCTAATCTGTACATCTACTCCTTCCGCTACGCGCCGCGGGAGGTCTCCACGATGGATGAAATTGTGGATAAACTTAATCAGGAAATCGCCGATGAGATTCAGGCGCGGGGGATTGCATTCATTATGACGACCAAGATCCATGACAAAACTGTATTGCGGATGTCGATCTGCTCACACCGAACGACGCCAGCGGACATTGAGGAGGTCTTCGGCGCGCTGGTTCGAATTGGCCGTGAAAAACTTCAGGCGCTGAGCGAATAGGCCGAGTACGGGCTGTAAGCCACCGCTGCTCTTTTTAAGGCCGGAGTGCACCTATCAGGCCGGCCCTGCCTGTGTAAATCTCAACTTGGTTTACCCAGCACCATTCCAGTAGACGCCAGCTTTCAAGCTGCGGGCGAGCGTGAATTAGCCGTCCAAATGCTCAGCCTGCAGTTTCGAGTAGATCTCCACGTCGTGATGGCGCCCCTGGTGGTACCATGCCCCTCGGGAAACGCTCTCCAGGTTGTAGCCACACCTCTCCGCTACTTTTTTCGAAGCAATATTGTCAGGGTGAATCACCAGGCGGATGCGGTTAATTCTCTTCTTCTTGAACAAATAGTCTGTCAACAGCTCGACGGATTTGGTTGCCAACCCTCGGCCTCGATGCTCTTTCTGATAAATATGATAGGAAAGCTCGAGTTCATCCAAGTAGGAGACTGTGCGGAAGAACTCGATATGGCCGGCGAGCTCATCTTGATCAGCCATGATCAAAAGCATCCCCTGATCCTCTGACCAGAAGCCGGATTGCTGATACTTCTGGCGGAAGATCGGCTCAGCCAGGACGCCGGTCGGAAAGTGGGCACCGCGGTTGCTGATGTCTTGATGGAACTCGTGAAGAAGTTCGAGATCCTCCTGGCGGATGAGTCTCAAGCGAACTTTTTCGTCTGACAGCATGTAAACCTCCTTGGGCTAAGCGATTGGAGTGTGCGGGCTTGAGCCTTCAATGAGTGCATCCATGCTGGCGAGGATCCTCCAAGCGGCGTAACAAGGCGGTCCGACGTCGCTCAAATTGGTCCTCGATCGTCGTCCCAACATATTGATTTTCTACTCCCCTTTGCGTACTTCAAAAGATTCAGGGCCGATCGCACAGCCGATCGGCCCTGAGCTGCTGCTCGAAATCAATGTGTCTTGCGCGGTTTGCCGCCGAAGCGTATGGTGGCCCAAGGGCTTGAGCTGCCCAAGCATCGGCTAGACCGCCGGCTCCCGCGGATCGGACTGAGTTTGGTTTCGGCGGATTCGAGGGAAGAACATAGGCACCTGCTGGCGATACCGACGGTAGCGCTCGCCAAAACGATGCATCAAATCGCGCTCCTCCAGCTGCACGGCAATCAAGATGTAGCCGGTAGTGACAGCGGAAAAAAGAAGGTGGCCAACGGTCATGCGGGGCGTGGACCAGAAGGCGATAAAGAAGCCAAGCATCAGCGGATGGCGCAGGTAGCGGTAAAGACCAGGGGTTTGAAACTTCGGCCCAGCTTGTTCCTTACCCTGCGCGTGATCGTAAACTTGCTTCAGGCCAAAGAGGTGGGTGTGGCTGATCATAAAGGTGGCAGCCAACACGATCCCCCAGCCCAGACCGAAAAGCGCCCAGAGAAGAACGCGCAGCCATTGGATCTGTACATCCCACAGGACGGCTGGCAGGGGGCGCCATTGCCAGAAGAGCAAGACGAGTGTCAGGCTGGCGAACAAGACGTAGGTACTGCGCTCGATAGATTTGGGAATGATCTTTGTCCACCAACGTTTGAAGGCCGGTCGAGCCATGCCGCTGTGCTGCAGGCCGAACAATCCGAGCAACAGCAAATTCACGATAATCGCCTGGCCAGTAGCCCCAGCGATGCCGCTGTCGATGGACTTAGGCACGAGCAGATTGCCCACGAACCCGATGGCATAAAGGAATGCACCCAGGAAAAGAAGATAGGCGGCTCCACCATAGATCAAAGTCAATTTTTGCCTCATGGAATTATTACCTCCTCACTGTTCAAGTCTGTCCATTGCTCCAATCGATCGGTCGAGGTCGAGCGGCGATGGCGACCTGCAGGAGCGCTTGCTTTGCGCCGGTCGGTCCGGTCTGCCGGAGATCGTCTTCATAGCCGAGATCCGTGGTAGCTAAGCCCCATTGACCAACCGCGGCCACTGCCACTCCCGCAAGGCTCAGTGTCCACCTGGACCCTCACTGCAATTACAAGCCTACGTGGAGGGGGGTAGTTCCGTCAGGAGGCGGGCGTCATCATTCGGATATCATTTAGGCGAAATTTTTCGGGACAGCTGTCCTATATCGTGGGCGCTCGAAGCGAGCCCCTTCTTGATGGCGGTTGCACGCCCGCAGAGGGAGATGGTATTCAACAGGTGAGGGAGTGTTGGCGCTTGGCGAGGTTTCGCGGCTGCCAAAGGGCGTATCTGGGATCAGGAAGGACCGCTTGCTGTCACAATTACGGTGGATTCCGCTGTGATCAAAGAGCAGGATGGCTGGGAAGGAGACCCCGTTATTAATCCCTGGCCAGGAAGGACCTAGCTATCTCCCGCATGATGGCGCCTGGCACCGCCTCGAATCTCAGGTATTGGGGTTTACGAAGGTGGGAGATGAGCTAACTGGGAGAATACTTGCGATCGGGAGAATGGGGAGGAGATCCATGTTTACCAGGGGAGAAGGCAGCACCTACGCAGCATTTCTAGGCACAGTGTTTATCGGCGGGGCGAACTTTATCGCAGTAAGTTTCAGCAATCAGGAGCTCCCACCCTTTTTCGGTGCCACTCTGCGTTTCGCGCTGGCGGCGGTCTTGTTCTTTTTGATCGCGGGGGTAAAGGGCATTCCGCTGGCCAGGGGGCGCCAGGCGATGGGGGCAATTTTATATGGCGTGCTTGGCTTTGGCGCGGCCTATGCCTGCCTCTACTATGCGCTGGTCGGATTGCCTGCTGGAACTGCCGCTGTAATCCTGGCCGCTGTCCCGCTTGTCACGCACCTGATCGCGGTAGGCTTGTAACAGGAACAGATTTCGTGGCGCAGCCTGGTGGGTGGTGTGCTTGTGCTGGTGGGCATCGGGGTGCTTTCCATTGGCTCGCTCCGGAAGGATATTGGGGTTAATTATCTGTTGGCGGCGATTCTGGGCACAGGCGTGGTGGCGGCCTCCGGCGTGGTGGCCAAGGCGCTGCCAGAAGTTCACCCAGTGAATATGAACGCCATCGGCATGGCCGCCGGGACGGTGCTGTTGGCGATAGGCTCGCTGGCATTTGGTGAAGCGTGGACACTGCCCCGCCAAGGCCAGACGTTGCTTGCTGTCGCCTGGCTCGTCATCCTGGGCTCCGTCGGCCTCTTCCAGCTCTTTCTGTTTGTGGTCAGACGCTGGACCGCCTCGGCGACGGTGTATTCCATCGCAGGGATGCCGGTCATCGCTGTTGTGCTGGGGTGGCTGCTGCTGGATCAGGCCATTACGGTGGAGTTCTTGATAGGCAGTGTGTTGGTGCTGGCCGCTGTTTATCTTGGCGCCATCGCAAGACGCAAGTCTGTGCGTGTGCCCATGGCGAGCGCGGATGGCGGCTAAGATCATACTTTAAGAGCATCGATTCTCGGGGCTGCCTTGATGAAATTAGCGCCACCACAGAGTTTCTCGATGGTCACGCTCCGTTCACTCCCGCCGCGGCTGCGGTCGTATCACAGCTCACGATCCAGGTTGCGCAAGAACGAATCGGCGCTTCCATCCAGAATGTTCACCATCGCACTCAGGCTGCTGACGCCATCCCACATTTCGGGGCAGTCGTAGCTTTGCGGGCGTGGACGGTCTGCGCGGGCTTGTATGGACTCTTCTAACTGCGAACCAGGGGCAAGGGTCTCGGCGGCGAATACGCAGGTCCGATCGCTGGCTACCGCTGCGCCTGTCAGGGGCTGATTGGTTATGGGCACGGAATGAATGAAGAATTCATACTCGGAACTTTCTTGAAAACCGCCCGGGTTAATTG
>JBKHKF010000012.1:0-16763 GCA_046537745.1 Anaerolineales bacterium
GTTGTGGCCACCGGAATTTAGCGGATCACCGGTGCAATTGCCATCGGCGTGGTGCCCCAGGATCGTGCTCTCCAGCGTGCCATGGCCGCCGTCATTGAGAATCCCGTCCGCGTTGTTGTAGGCGAATGTGGAGAACTCAATTTGCAGATCGCCGCCGCCGTTATAGATTCCACTGCCGCCCGGAGAACCCGGCGGCACGATCATATTGCCGCTGACGGTGCTGTTTTGAAGAAGCGCAGCTGCATCGGCGCCGTCGTTGTAAAGGCCACCGCCAAAGCCTCCGAAGGCAGTGTTGTTGTTAACACCGCTTTGGTAGAGGTGGATCAGACCCTGGTTGAAGACCGCGCCGCCCAGATCTGCGTCGTTGTTGGTGAACCATGCCTCATAAAGGAAGGCTTCGCCGTCGGGCCCGTTGAACAAACCGCCGCCTTGATTGGCCTCGGTGTTCTCGCTGAATTCATTGATCTCCATGTTCAACGTGCCGTCGTTGTAGATTCCGGCGCCGGCCAGATCCGCCTGATTCATCCGAATGTCGAAGTCGTTAACGGTCGCCTGCGCCTCGAAATTGTTCCATAGGCCGCCCCCGCGGTTGGTGGCCACGTTGCCGGCCATTTGGCCGCCATTGATGGTCAGCTCAGCCAGGGCAAAATTGTGGATTCCGCCTCCCTCATCGGCCGTGTTTTCCAGGAATTGTGTATCATTAATCGTCGCCCGAGCCCCCTGATCATTGAAAAGGCCTCCGCCGGAACTTGAGCCAGAACCGCCTGACGGTACTTCGGCGTGGTTGTTGTTGATAGCGCTGGAATTAAGGGTCAGAACACTTCGATTCCGGATTCCTGCTCCAAGCTGCTCCTTGCCCTGTACAACGATCAAAAGGTTCAGCTCAACTTCCGCCGGCTCGAATATCTCGAATACCCTATCTTGATCATCCCCATGGATGGAAGGGACGTCGACGCCCTGGATAACCAGGTCATCGGTGATATCAAGATCGCCGGTATCCGCCGCGTCCTCGCCGGAGCCCGCTCGCGTCAAATGGTAGGCGCCGGCCGGCAGCTCGATGGTCTGTGGGCCGGGGCAGTTGTTGGCCGTCACCACCGCCTCGCGCAGCGAGCAATCGTCGGCGGTGCACAAGCCATCGTTGGTGTCGTCTGTCTTGGTCACCACCAGCGGATCGGTCTCGCAGACCCTGCGTAACCCGGTCACGATGTCATCCAGCAGCGTACAGCCGGTCAGTGAAGCGGCCAGAAACAGCATGAACGGCAGCAAGGCGCGTCGCATATTGGTATGCATGATATGTCCCTTCAACCTGCTTAGTCTTCCCATCTCGCCCTTTAAACGCATGGCAATGCCTGCTTGTGACACCTACCATGATTGCCTTCAGCCAAGGCATTCGCTCACCGCGGTCCACCCATGATTGGAGCCCAGGCACCTACCTGGCCGACGATCCCAAATATCACGCCGACCTCAATGCGGGAGAGGTCGGCTGTGCCAGGGACATCGCCTGAAGGAAATGCGGCCCACGGATAATGGAGTTGATAGGTCCAATTATAGACACGTGGTCATAAGCCGCAATTCCAATATTGTTCACATTTGCAGACCAAGCCCACTTAATTGGTTTATTGGGCCTTCAGAACGGCCTCCTGTTCAAGAGCACCGGGCTGCGTTATGATTAAGCTGTACGTACGTTCGACCTCGGCCGCCGGTCGAGGTCCTTTTTGTGAAGGTATCTATGTCTGAGAAGCAAGCTTCAACGAGGCGGAGCGATCTCCGCAACATCGCCATCATCGCCCACGTTGATCATGGCAAGACGACTTTGGTCGACGCCATGCTCAAACAAGCCGAAGTCTTCCACGCCAACGCCAAGGTGCGGGAGCGGGTGTTGGATTCCAATGAACTCGAGCGCGAGCGTGGCATCACCATCCTGTCCAAGAACACCGCCATCTCACTGACCGATCCGGAAAGCGAGGAGCGGGTTCGTATCAATATTGTGGACACCCCGGGCCACGCCGATTTTGGCGGCGAGGTTGAACGGGTGCTCAATATGGTGGACGGCGTGCTGCTGTTGGTGGACGCGGCCGAGGGACCGATGCCGCAAACCCGATTCGTGCTGCAGAAAGCGCTGGAATTGGGCCATCAAGCGGTGGTGGTGATCAACAAAGTGGATCGCGATCGGGCTGAGCCGCAGCGCGCCGTCGATGAGACCTTCGATCTCTTCATCCAGCTCGGCGCCACCGACGCCCAGGCTGATTTCCCCATCATATACAGCAACGCGGTCGCCGGGCAGGCCGGGCTAACACCTGACCTGGGGCCGGATCTAAGTCCGCTTTTCCGGGCAATCCTCGACCACATCCCACCACCCATGGCAAACCCGGAGGCGCCGTTCCAGATGCTCGTCACCACGCTGGGCTATGACTCCTATCGAGGCGTGACAGCAACCGGAAGGGTCCGTGCCGGCCAAATCCACGTCGAGGATCCTTTGGTGCGGATTACGGCAGAAGGGGAGGTCCTACCCGAGGAGGCGCGCTACCTGTATAGCCATGATGGGCTTGACCTTGTTGAGATCGAGCAAGCGCGGGCGGGCGATATCATCGTCATCGGCGGCCTGGAAGAGGCCAAGATCGGTGAGACCCTGGCCGACCCAGAACAGCCGGAGCAGCTGCCGGTGCTCCGGGTCGAGGCACCCACGGTGCGCATGACCTTCGGCGTCAACACCTCGCCGCTGGCCGGGCGCGAGGGCAAATGGGCCACCTCCCGCATGCTGCGTGAGCGGCTCTTTAAGGAGCTGCGCACCAACGTGGCCCTGCGTGTCGAGGAACGGACTTCGGCCGAGGAGTTCTTGGTCTCCGGCCGCGGCGAACTTCATCTGGCCGTGCTGATCGAAACCATGCGCCGGGAAGGCCTGGAGTTTCAGGTTTCTCGTCCGGAGGTCATCCTCCTGGAGCGTGACGGACAGACCCTGGAGCCCTATGAGGAAGTCTATATAGAGGCGCCCGAGGAGGCCATGGGCACCGTCGTCGAGCTGCTTGGCGGGCGCGGAGGTCAAATGCAGGACATGCGCAACGATTCCGCCGGACGCCTGCATTTACGCTACCTGGTCCCGACGCGCGGCCTGCTCGGCTTCCGCCATCATTTCATGACGGCAACCGGCGGCGCGGGTTTCCTGCACAGTGTGTTCCATGATTATCTGCCGGCTGAACCGCGCGACTACAGCCGGGCGCAAGGATCGCTTGTCGCCTGGGAGGCCGGACATGCCACCGGTTACGGGCTGAAAAGCGCTGAGGAAAGAGGCGAGTTGTTCATCGGGCCCGGTGAAGAAGTTTATGAGGGTATGGTGATCGGCGAGCATCAGCGGGCAGGCGATCTGCCCATAAACGTGTGCAAGAAGCGCCAGGTCACCAACCACCGGGCGTCCTTTAAGGAAATCGACGTGCGCTTGTCGCCGCCCCGTCGCATGAGCCTGGATCAGGCCATTGAATACCTGGGTCCGGACGAGCTGCTTGAGATCACACCTGAGAGTCTGCGTATTCGGAAAAGGATTCTGGGTACTTCAACGCGCCAAAAGGCTACCAAGAAGTCTGCAGAAGCAGTAGAAGCATAATCCGGCCCTGAGAAACGAGCGCTGAGCGCTGACCTTAAGCCGAAATTCCAGGCCGAACCCCTCATTCCAGAGTCAAATCCATCATGTAAATGTCTTTGCTTCCACTCCGATTGGAAACGAAGGCCAGCCGGGCGCCATCGGGGGACCAATTGGGCTCGCCGTCGTAGCCCGGTGAATCCGTTAACTGGCGCAAGCCGCTGCCATCCAAGCGAATGACGTACAGGTCCATATCGCCGTCCCGATCGGAGGCAAAGGCAATCCAATTTGAATCCGGCGACCAGCTTGGGTGCAGATCGTCGGCCTGGTGATCCGTCCTTCGCTCCAGTTCGCCGGAGTCCATGGCGAGAGTGTAAATGTCGAAGCCGCCGGCACGGTTGGAGGCGAAAGCCATCCTGCTGCCATCCTGCGACCAGGCCGGCTGCTGATCCACCGCCGACGAATCTGTGAGCTGACGCACCTCGCCCGGACCTATGGCGCTGACCGTGGCGGTCGGCTCAGCCGGAGACCCAACGCACGTTGATGGCTGCGCTGGCCGCCATCGACATGATCAAGCCCAGCACAATCAGCATCTTGCCCCGGTTTGAGCCCCGGTTTGAGCCCAGCTCGAGCGCAGCCCGCTCCGGCTGGTCCGGGTCAAAACAAACATGGACTTGTTGCTCAACGGGATAGCGGTCTACTCGACCAAACATGATGGCCACCGTAAGCGAGCTCCAGAAGTTGGGCTCAGTACATCATCGTCCAAAGGAGGAGCCCAGACAAAGATCAACTATTAAGGGTCGTTGGTTTCATTCCAGTTCGTCACGAGATCATGGGTTAGGTCCAGGTACTGCTCACCATGTTCCTCGCTGGGCTCGATCTCGGTCCCCTCGTGCCACTCGTTGAATGAGGTGAGCAGGATCCAATCCGCATCGCTACCCAATGCGGCCTCCCAAGTGCTCCGGTAGTAGTCTCCACCTTGGCGCTCGATCACCATGTGGTCAAAGCCAAAGCTGTCATACCAGGGGGAGTTGTCGAAGCCGGGACTCACTGTTGCGGCAAAGCTTGTGCCCGCAACAGAGGCCTTGGTTGCGTAGCCTCGGTAAAGCGGATCGAGCTGACCCAAGGGAACGCTCGCTGGGAGGTACATGTGCACGCCATCGAAGAGCTCAAAGAGGTAGTCGAGGGGCGCATCCCCCAGATGGAACCCCGACGCCAACCCCGCGCCGTGGCAGAAGCAATCCAACCCCTCTTCTTCGAGCCGGTCGAACACATACTGCCAATCGGCGCGGTCAAAGCGGAGCGAGACTTCAAAGAAGATGAAGAGGACCGGATCCCCGGCCACCCGCATGTACGCGGGATGTGAGCCGTAGACTGAGAGTATGTGCCGGAAGTCATCTACGATTTGTTCTCGCGAGTCGGCCCGCTCGTAGTACAGGGTGATCGGGAATCTCTCCTCAGCAGCGATGGGAAGGATCACATCTTGCAGCACCTCATCGGTGAAATCACCCTGGCCCCACCAGGATACGATAAAGCCGTCAACGCCCGCCTGCCGAGCATCCCTGATGTGCTGGCGGAACACGGCGGGGTCTTTCGAGTCATAAAGCCCCAGGTTGGGCGTGTTGGGCGGCGGTTTGTCCTCCCATGCTCGGGCGAAGCCGGTGGGACCGTCGGGGCTACCGTACCAAGGGTAGTAGAAGGCCAGCAGTTGCTTGTCAAAGTCTCTGTCCTCCACCATAAGTTGGGGCGCAGTTCGCAGTGTAGCGGGGTCGAGTTCAAACCAGCGGCGATTATGGGGACCGCCGGCGTCGGCCACTCCCACATGGGTCAGCTCCCGCAGCGCGATTCGTTCCTCACCGTCGACAGCCAAAAGCTCGAGATCGGTCCGGCCGCTGTGACCTTTGCCGATTCCAAAGCGCACCGGCCCCCCGATATCCCGCAGGTAAAGATCGTACTCAACTTCGATAACATTTCCGGTGCCCCCGCTATGGTCGATCCGCAATTCTGGCAGCCGGCGCACATCCAAGTCGGGCAGGTCCGCCCCCTGCAGAATCTCATGGTCGACAGCGGCGACGTTTGCCCCTTCGATCACGGTACGCGTCCAATCCGAGGTCGTCCGCACCCGGGCTGCAAAGCGGCGCACCCCGGTGCGCACCGAGCCCGGCTGGGCATCGAAGACGGGCGGGGCGGTCGGCGTAGGCTCCAGGGTCGGCGTGGCGGAAGGCGGCGCGGCCGTAACTGGGGAGTCCGTGGGGCGAATCGCGGATAGATCGCAGGCCAGACCGGCCGCAACCATCATCCCTGCGATCATCAGGATTTGTCTATTCAAGCTCACAGGCTCCTCCCGGATCATTATCGCTGCAAGTTTCTTTACAGATGAGCTGACCGTTCTCATCATAGCCGGTGCAGCCCATGGCAGGCGTCGCAGTGGGGGCAAGCACCTCGATGAGCATGGAGCTTTCCTCGGCCCTTGCCTCGTTCTCGGCAACCAGCGTGTAGGTTGTCGATAGAGTCGGGCACACTTTTTCAGCCTCGGTGTGCTCGACCTCAGCCCCCAGCAACCGCACCCTCTCCGCGCCAAGCACTTCCCATCGCAATGTGGTGCACGCGCCCCGCACGATAGTATAGCTGTCGGCGTTGAAGTTGATCTCGATCGGATGAGGGGTGGCGGAGGGGACCTCCGTCGGCTGATCAGTGGCCATGATCGGGTCTGTTGCGGTGGCCTCCGATGGCAGGGGTGTTGGGCTTGCGGAAATTGACGTGGCGGTGCTGGTGGCGAGATCAAGGAGTGGATCCGGTCCCACCCGGCCCTGCGGCCCTTTGATATCCGACAGCATCCAGCCGATCAGCACCAAGCTGCCGACGATTCCGACAGCGACGACTGCACGGCCGATGGTGGGGAACTCCTCCAGCACCATCGGGATGTAATCGTAGGCTGTGACCGCCCGGTCCCGATGGCGAAGGCGCTCGCTGCCACCCCGGGAGGAATCATCCACTTGTTCCGGCGATTCGCCTCCCGTGACCGAGTTTGGCTTCGAAAGCTGCCCGGGGGTCTCCGGGCTAAGATCATCTTCTGGCTTCACCGCTGCATCCAACCATGTTTTCTGATCACCTTCCGATTAAAACCTCGCTCCGATGATTCCTGAAATCGCCACCGGAATTCTAGATCCCTTGCCAGCCGCATCAGCGTATGTTGCATGAGAATTTCCGAACTAAATACGACATGATTTCTCCCCGCTTCATCCCAATCATTGCCTCAGGGTCCTCTGCTGGATCCAGCGACAACGAGCCGCCAGGCCATAGAGGAGAAGCCGTCCGGAGAGTCCGAATTCATTCAAGTATCTGAGAGCCTATGGTTACCGCCACGATGGACAGGAAAATTAACACACCCAGGGCGATAAACAGCCACCCTCGACTGCTCCCTTTCTCCAAAACCGCCTCCGAGGGGTCATCGGGGTTGTAATAAACAGATATCCTTTTGCCAACAGGATACTTCCCTGCGCTCTCCTCGACGTAGGATTTGTTCTGCACTAAAACTGGCCCGCCTGACTTTATGCGCCGGCCCTGATATTGCTCTCCATCCAGCTCATAGCTGTACCTAAGTTCGAGCCACCAGGTAGGCGGCTCTCCCGGCGCGCCTTCCGCGCTCAGCACCTGAGAATCCACAATTCTGCCGATAGTGTTCGGCCAGCTTTCTACTCCCGTTTCTTGCAGCTCGATGATTCCGCGAATCATCAAGAAAACACTGAATAACAACCAAACGGCGCCGAAGAACTGAAGCCATAAGTTTCCCGGAATGAACGGCGCGATGGAAAAAATGAGCAGGAATGCGCCCAGCAAGATCAAGGGGGCGCCTGTCCAGGTCCATCCAAGGTCCACCGCGGCCTGGGATGGCTGGCTCGGATCGTAGCGTACGCCAATCTCAGAGCCCGGGCCGAATCGATCCATGAAGTTAGGCAAATTTCCGCCCATGCGGAACAGCCAGGAAGTGACCCGCTGCTCAGCCTGATAGGATCGACCGCCTGCTTCATACTCAAATTGCAGATCGACGGCCGGCGCTTCATCCTCTGATTCGTTCCCGATCACGCTCGCGTCCAGAATTCGACCTCGTGTTGGCAGGGTCCCTTGAGTCCGCCCCCGGCCCTGGCGAATCCCAACAACCATAAGCACGATGCCGGCTGGAAAAAAGGCGCACGAAAGACAGAGAAATGCCATCTCAAACCTCCTAAGGCGCCAGGTAACAGATCAAGGGCATTCCAGGGAAATCTCTCTAGCTCGTCGACCGCCGGCGCCAGAACGAGTATGCCGCCAGACCTCCGCCCGCTAGTAGAAGCAGCGCCGCTCCCGCGCCGATAAGAAGCGGAACCATTCGCCGGGCACTGGTACCAGGCTGAGGCTCTTCTATTTGGGGACAGGATTCGACTTCTAAGCCCGCCGGTCGGCTCCACACCTCACCCGAGGCAGTCTCCGCCATCACGGCGAACTGCCATTGACCCACAGGGTCATCTTCTGTGATGGTCAGTTCGGCGACGAATTCGCCAGACTCATTGCGCTCGCCTGCCAACAGCGAATGCGGAAATCCGGCCGCGTTTACCATAAAGCGGACTTTATCGGCGCCCATCCCGGTCGGGTATTGCGCCGTCAAGCGGGTCCTGCCCGGCTGACAGGATCCAGCCGCCAGACGCGTCTCGCTGGCCGAGATATCGACCAGACCAAGCACGCGGGCGCGCTGCGGCGGCGGGCTCTCAACGACCTCTATCGTGACCGAAGCCTCGGCTTCGTTGCCGTCTGAGTCCACCGCGCGCACGGTAAACGTTCGCTCGCCCAGCTCCTGGCCCTGCAGGATCAGGCGCGCCCCCTGGCCGAGCTCTTCGCCGTCAGAGGACCATACGATCGCCTCGCCTTCCAGCAGACCATCCTCCAGGTCGACCGCGGCGGACTCGAGCACCAGGGCGGCCTGGTCGCCGATCTGCGCACCTTCCTGCGGTGAGACGATACCCACCTCCGGCGCCGCCCCGGCCAGGGCGAACGGTTCAGACACCGCGGCCGCCTGGTTGAAGCCGTCGTCGGCCACCACCCGCAGCACGGCTTCATCGCTTCCGGGTACCCCCTCGGGGGTCCACCGAAAGCTTGTTTCTTTCAGGTCGCTGATAAGCGGCATGAAGGTCTGCCCTCCATCCACCGAATAATCCAAGCGATAGCGCAGACCCTCATCATCTCGGTCCTCCGCTTGCCATCTCAGCTGCACGCTCTTATCCTGCGCCAACGTTCCAGCTGGCGATCTTATCCACTCAACGTGTGGAGCGTACGCACTGCGCTCAAGTGTCGCTATGATCTCCTGCCCGTGCCGGATCTGAATCCGCTGGGTATCTTCAGGGAAGGGCGCCCTGACCGACACGTACGGCGTTTCATAGGAAACGGTCTCTTCGTCGTGGGGGCAACCGTCACAGATCGACTCGGTGGCTACGGCAAATGGCACAGATTTCAGTTCTTCGCCTGCTTCCGTCAGGAAAACCAGTTCATATTCACCGGGTTCCGGCATGGCTTCGGGCGCGCGGGGCAGCAGCCGCGTTTCTCGAATCTGGAGATCACCCTCAAGCGTGAGGACCCCGTAGAGTGAGATGCCCAGTGACTGCTCTTCCTGTGGATCGGGCAGTGAAGCCAGGCCGGGTTGACCCGCCCCAAGCGAAGCCAGGTTGAAATACTTCCAGCCATTGTCGGCCTGGTCCATCAGCTCGAAAAAGCGCGCCGAGCTGGCGAAGTTCTGCCGGGGTTGATCGCCCACATTCTCAAACATGAACTGCCGGCTGCTGCTCTCCTCGATCCACACCCATTCCTGAAGATTTATGGCCCCTTCCGGCACATTGCTCGGGGTTGAATGATCCAAACCCCAGCCGTGACCCAGTTCATGGGCAATAGCCATCCCTCTACCCGCGGACGCCCAGCAAATGCCTGAACGGCCACAGTTGCCCACGATGTTGAAAGTAGTCGTTGTACTGGCAGGAACGATGGCCACGGTCCCCATGCGGGGCAGGCCCTCATCCTCGACAAACTGGTCCATCTTTCGTTCAGCGATGGAGCGCATATACGACCAGGCGTTGGATTTGCGTTGGGCTCCAAGCGCCATACTGGACTTCTCATCGTCATCCATGTTGCAGTTGCGATTTTCGTCCTTGTAGGTGTGATAGGGATCGCCCGGGCTAAAGCGGTCGCGCGCCGCGCCCTCGAAGTCATGCCACTGCTCATCGCCATCCAGGTCGTAGAACTCGACGACGAACTTCTCAAGGTCCGAGTAGCTGATGGTGCCATCACCGTCGGCATCCTCAGGAGCCCCCCAGTTCCACTGAAGGCTGCCGCGAGGTTCCAATCTGTCGACCGCGAAGGTCATCCCCGAACCCTCGTCCGCGGCGACCAACATTTTCACTTGATCAGCCGAAGTCGTCTCACCATCCATGTTGCAATCGATGGCCGTTGAGCTTTTGCGTGTTTGCAGGCGGGCACGCATGTCGGCCTCGTCCTGAATTAAATTCCAGGCGTAGGTCTCATCGCCGGTCTCCGGATCGGTGCCGTTTGGCATCGGCACGTGGCTGGGTGCCACCCTGAAAATCAATCCGGCTTCGCCAGATTCGGCGGCCGGGCTGCCGTACGGCGCGGCGCCATCGCGCACCGGGTAGAGGCGGGCCATGTTCATCATCTCGGTATAGAAGTCAACTGCATATTGTCCGCGCAGTGGCTCGACGAAGGGGACGACATACAGGTACTGCGGCGAGCTCTGTTTGAAGTCGATGGACCCCAGATGCTCCCGGTGGAGCACTTCGTCGTCAATGGTCAGGTTGACTTCAACCTGGGCTGTGCCGGCGACCAGATCGTCGCCCTCCAGGTAAAAGTACATCTCCGCCTCGCCATCAAAAGGCCCGCCAGGGATAAAGCTCGTACCCGCCTTGCGGTAGGCGCGATAGGTTTGCTCTCGCCCGCTCAACCACCGCACCTTCAGCTCCGCCTCATCGATCGAGACAGGCCGCGCGGCGGACCCAAGCTGGGGGACGCCGCGGACCCGCAGCACGCTGGATTTGTGAGCGATGATCTGCTCGGGAAAGCCTTCGCTGTCGAGCAAGCCGTTCTGGCTGAACCGGAATTCAACGTCTTGAAAGGTCAAGGGCAGCTCTGGTTCGTAATGGAAGGTGATGGTGTCCTCAGCCTCCTGGCCGGCCTCGTCCTCGGCCCGGAAGGTGAGCGTGTTCTCGGCGTAGGCAATCAGTTCATTCGAGGGCAGCGATACGGCGGCCAGGTAGGTTGAAGGCGAATCCGTGCCGGGGCTGGCATGCACGTAGTGCCAATCGCCTTCGTTGAGCCGGAAGTCGACTCGATCCAGCGCGCGGTCCTCCGTGATCTCAGCCCGCGCCAGAATATCGCGCGCCTCCAACGTTTCGCCGTCCTCCGGCCGCTCGATTTCGACCAGGGGCGGTCGGTCAGGCGCCTCGGCTTCCTCGGCGTAGACCATGGTCAGGTCATCCATGATCCGGCGCTCAGCCAATGAATCGCCAGCGGCGTCAATGTACTCCAGGCTCGCTCTTGTAATCAGCTCACCCTCTTCGGCCTCAAAGGAAAGGCAGTGCTTGACGTCCGTCGGCTCGGGCGGGAAGGAGGTGGAGTCCGCCCCCAGGCGCACCAATTCACCGGTGCCATCACGATAGCCGTAGACCTCCAATAAAGCCGTCACTTCGCTGTCGACGTAGTTCGCCTCTTCCAGTCCGACGAAGGCGCCCACCGCGGTCAGCGGCCGCAAGAAAGACATTTGGATAGGCCGCTTAATGCTGCCGAACTCCGCGCTGCCCGTTGAACTGGCGACCCGGTGTCCGGAGCGCGGCAGAATCTCATCCGGCTGAACAACGTCAAAGGACTCGCCAAATTGGATGCCGTAGTACCCTCTCAAATCAAATGCATAATCATCGAAGTCTAGAATTCTTGCTTCAGATCCAAGCCCCAATCCTCCACAAACAGAGGGCCGTGGAGTTGGTGTAAACGGCTCGGCATTTTTGAAATCCGTCGAGTACCGATCATAGCCGGCGCAGGTTCTCGGAAGCTGCACTTCAAAATCGACCCTGCCGCGCGGAATGGGCACATCCCGCAGCGTGAATACATGCCGGTACGGATCGCTCGGGTCTGCTTCCATTTCGACGCGAGTGCCGGGCAATGGATCGGGCCACCGACTGTAGACCTCGTCGATCTCGTTGACGAAAAACGTGAGCTCGGGCAGCTCCTCATCGCCGTATATCAACTCGACCTCGATATCGACCATCTCCACCCCACCGAGGTCCACTCCCGGCTCCGGGCTCAGTACGTTCACTGCATCGATGCACTCCGAAAGCGTGGGGGTTGGCGTCAGCGTCGGCGTCGGCGTTGAACTCGGCGTGAAGGTGGGCGAAGGCGTGAACGTGGCACTGGGCGTAGGCGTGTCGACCTCAACCACAGTGAAATCGGGACTTAGGCACTCGTCCGGGTCGAAGAATTCACCCCCATAGCCCTGGCAAGCCCAGATGCTGTGGCCGCCGGGAGAGGCACCGCCCGGGATGGTCACCTCGGCGCTCCAACTGCCGCCGCTCGGGCTAAAGGTCCCGAGCTGGGTGCCGCCGACCGAATCCCAGAAGATAACGTAGTCCGGGTTGCTGCTGGTCCAGCCCGAACCGCTGACGGTAACGTTGCTGCCTGCGGGGCCGGAATTCGGCGACACACTCAACCCTGGGCCCTGCAGCGCTCGGGGCCAGGCGCCGGCGGCCCCCGGCACAGCCAGCGAGGCGCCTGCGATCAGGAGCAGGCTGGTCAGGAGTAGCCAGAAGAAGCGATTTCGATGGTCTAGTTGGTCAAACATGGTGGATCCCCTCTCCCAATGATTGAAACCTTCATTGCGCGGACGCTAGCGCGGCTCGCAGGTCATGACGCCCTCCTCGGCGTGGACGCGCTGGACCCCTTCGTTCAGGTGAATCACCAACCGGCCGCTGCCATAGGAGTACTCGCCGGAGCTGAAATCCAGCTCGCCCTCGAATTCGACCTGGTTGGCCTCGGGCTGGTATTGCCAGCTGCCGGTGGCTCGTTCGCCGCCGAGGCCCGGCGGCGGCACATCGATCACCTGACCATCGGCCGTCAGCTCCAACATGGCCGCCGCCGCCAGCATGCCCGCTTCATGCCCCGAGCAGTAGTAATCGCCGACCAGATCGGTGGCCTGCTCGGTGCCCGAGGGCGTCGCCGGGGGCTCTGTATCCGTCGGCTGCGGCGTGGAGATGGATTCGCCCATGATTCCCAGGTTGCAGCCCAAGCCTGACATGGCCATAACAATTGCCGCCACGAGCGCTTTCTTACTCAAGCTCACAGGGATCTCCAGGCTCATTTGGGCCACAGCTTGCCTTGCAAACTTCCTGTCCATTTTGATCGTAGCCAATGCATCCCATGGCTGGTCTCGTATCGTCGCTCGGCTCGACCACCTCGATCTCCAGGTGCTCGCTGACCTTGTCGGCCTCGTTCTCCGCCAATAGCGTGTAGCCGCTGGTCTCACTGGCGCAGACCTCTTGAGCCTCGGTCGATCCAACCAGGTTCCCATCTAGCCTTACCTCTTCGGCGTGTTCTACCGCCCAACGCAGCCAAGTGCACTCACCGCGCTCGATCGTGTATTCGTCGGCGTTCAAGTTAATCCTGATGGATGCGGGTGTGAGCGACGGAGTTCCCTGCGGGACATCGGATGGTGTCTCTGAGCGCAGATCATAATCCGGAACCTCCTCTTGGTCGAGCAGGTGATATTCGTGCTCGGAATCCTTCGTGGTTCTGTACACTCTCTGATTCTTTCGGGGTTCCTCTGCCTCCCTCGTCGGAACGACCAGATTATCGAGCCGGGGGCTTTGGACTTTGGTCAGGATCCAAGCCCGCAGGACCAATGCGGCAACGCCCCAAGCATCAGCCACGGCCACACGCCCAAGCTTCGGAAATCCTTCCGCAGCCAGTTCCTTGAAATCGGAACCGGTGACGGCGCGCTCCCGGTGGCGAACATCCCGCTCCCGATTGGCGTCCTCGTCGAGCGGCGCCCGGCCCTGCTGCTGGCGGGGTCCGGTGTAGTCCCCCTGGCTGTGGACGTCCGTCCGCTCAAAATCTCCGTGACCGTCAGATTCCGACACTTCGGTCTCCCATGCCCCGCGCTCGCCCATCCCCTTTTGCCCACGGCTCAGTCATAGCAGACGCCGCCGTACTGGGCCGGATCTCCTGGACAGGGGACTTGGCACTCCCCGTTGACCACACATCCCATTTTCTTCGGGTTTTCGGGAGTGGAGGTGGGTAAGGGGGGCACCGCGTAGGTGGTGTCCGGAGGCTGAAAGCTGGTCGGCAGTTCGAGCGCCTCACTCTGCGCCCAGCAAAGCACGCCCGGATATGTCGGGTTGTCGATCACCCACCAGCCGCTTAACATGGCCTGCCCCACGATCTCGACCTCATTGCCTGCCTCGAGCGCGCTAACGACTTCGTAGCTCAAACCCGGGCCCCGCCAGCAGAGAGAATCCTCGCGCACCGTGGCCGAACTCGAGATCGGTTCCACACTCGGAGTCTCGGACCGCGTCACCGGTGCGCTCGTCTCGGTCACAAGCACAGTTGGCGAGGGTGTCTCGCTTGGCTCGGCTCCGGGATCGGCCACCGCCACTGTCTCCGCCACGCGGTTGAACTTGTCGCTGATGTTCCCGCCCAGAGCTGTGAGCCCCGTGATGATGACAACCGCGATGAGGGCGGCGATCAGGCCATATTCAATCTTCGTGGCGCCGAATTCGCTGCGGTTCATTTCTTTTCGCCCGGTCGACGGCACAACCTGGACCCTCTCATACGGACCGGGCGGACGTCAAGCCACGCTTCAACCGCGTGGCCGTCGAGATCCGGCATAGGCTTGGTCACGTTTGCTGCCGCGCCTTCCACTCAAAATGCGATATTGCGCACTCGATCATGGAACTTCCGGGAACTCCTGGGTGCTCCCGGAAGTTCACAATCGCACCAGCACTGCGGCCGAGATCACTCCATCACTCGTAGCAGACCGGGTACTACTCCCGATTGTCCTGCTGGCACGGTACCAGCCAGACTCATTTCAGGTGTGCAGGACAAAGACCAGGCCGCTCTGCCCCTCATGGGGTGCACGTGCCGCCTGGCTGCGGATCGTCCACCGGACACACTTCGTAGCACATCGCTTGATTTTCGTTCTCCCTTCGGTGCAGACAGCTCAGGTCGCGATCATCCATCGGCTCGGTCACCTCGATCTCCAAGAAGGACTGCGCCTCGTCGCTTTCGTTCTCGGCGAACAAGGTATAGCCGGTGGTCTCGTCGGGGCAGACTTCTTGGGCAGCGGTGGCCTCGCGCTCCTGGCCCAGCAGCAGGATGGAATTCGCACCGGTCACCTGCCAGCGCAGGGTGGTGCATTGGCCTTCCTCAATGGTGTAGAGATCCGCGTTGAAGTTGACATCAATTTCGCCGGCGCGCGGGGTACCCCCATCCGCGCCTGCATCGCGCGCTTCGCCGATAGCCTCATAGGCGCCGATGTCGCACTGACCGCTCTCGCTATCAGGACGGGTAATTCCGCGTTGATCCACCTCCGGCGGGGGACAGCCCTCGGGGATGGCGTCCATGGCCGGACTGCCAGAAATCAGCGCGATGGTTCTGGTCGGCCCGCCGTGATCGCCCAGTGGGATGACGCCCGCATCCTCCTCCGCGGTCAGCAGGATATCATTCAGAGATGGATCCGCTCCACAGAGGGCTGAGTCGAACAGATTGAATCCCTCGCTGGTAACGCCTCTGCTGCAGCCTTCCTCTCCATTCTCGACAACGATCGAGTGTGAAAGCCGAGTATCCGCCAGTGCTTCGGCTCGGCCTGAAAAAGCATAGGGGAAGTTGTCAGCAGCCGTAACGTAGTCACCTTCGATCACGCCGCCCAGGTTGAAAACGGCCGCGCCATCGCCCGTCACCTGCTCGTTCTCACCGATGGTGACATTGAGCATGGTAAACCGGCCACCCTCATCAATCCACGCGGCGGACCCACCCACGATCGCTCCCGAGGTGCCTTCGGATTGATTGCCGCCCAGCGTGCTGGCATTCAGGCTCACCGGGCCGGCCGTCCACAGACCGCCGCCCTCCACGCCACGGGCGATATTCGAATCAAAGGAGGTCTGGCTTACCTCGACGGTCCCTTCATTGAATAGACCTCCCCCTCGTTCAGCTTCGTTGCGAAACAGGGTCAGGCCGGTCGCCGTCAGGCCGGAATCGGGGCCGTTGAGGATCCCGCCTCCTATCTGCGTTGCCGCGTTTTCAACCAGACGCGTATCGGTCAACTCGACGCTTGGCGCAACCGCAAAGGGAGGCTCGTTTCGGCTGGCCAGCGCGGCCCCCTGAGCCGCCTCGTTCTCGTCAAGCAAGCTTTCAACCACGATCAATTCGCCGGAGTTGTGGATGGCCCCGCCAGCAGCGACAGCCGAGTTTCCGGTCAGCTGAGCGCCCCTGATCTCCATCACTCCGCCGTTGTTAATCCCACCGCCGTCTCCCGCGGATTGATTGGCGGCGATGGTGCCGGCGATCCTCGCCTCCCCCCGGCTGTGAATCGCACCGCCCGAGAACCCGCCAGCAACCTCGTTTCCTCGCAATATAGAGTCCGAATCGACGCTGAGCGTGCTGCGCTCCGCGGCGAATATCGCTCCGCCGTCACCCTGAGTTCGGTTGAAGGACAGATCACTGTTGACCAGAGTCAGTTCAGTCTCCTCCCCAAGAAAAATGCCACCGCCCCCGTCTCTTTCCTCGCCATCGCCGGCGTTGTTTTCTCGCACAGCGACCCGTTCAAGCTCGACACCACCCGAGCGAATGTATAGCGCGCCACCCTGATCCTCGTGACGACCCTTTCGGAGGAGAATGTCCTCGAAGACTACTCGACCATCCTCCCCGGCCTGGACCTCGAATAAACGGTCCCTGTCCTGGCCGTCCACGATCCCTCCATTACCGACAATTGTGGCGCTCTCGGTCAGCACCAGCCCACCGGCGGCGTTGGGATCCTCGTAGTCGCCCGGATCCATTCGCGTAAGTTCATATGTTTCGTTTTCCAGGTGGATTTCTTGAACGCCTTCGCAGGCGTTGGCCGTGTACACGGCCTCGCGCAGCGAGCAGTCGCCCGGTTCACACAGCGGAT
>JBKHKF010000272.1:0-4112 GCA_046537745.1 Anaerolineales bacterium
TGAGCTCGGGTCGAGTCTGCTCCTATTTTCCGCGGCAGCTCCGGGACACTAATCCAGGAGGGTATAATCCCGCGCCGATGACCCGCCTATCCAAACTGATCGCTTCCTATGACTGAGCCCTTTAAATTTGAATTAATCGCCCAGGACGGTCGTGCACGCGCCGGCCTGTTCCACACACCGCACGGCACGCTGAGCACCCCCGTGTTCGCGCCTGTGGGCACCCAGGCGACGGTCAAAGCGCTGACCCCCAACCAACTGAAAGACCTTGGTGCCTCACTGGTCCTGGCCAACACCTACCATCTATATCTGCGTCCTGGCGCCGAGGTGGTGGCCCTGGGCGGAGGTCTGCACCAGTTCATGCAGTGGAATGGGCCCATCCTGACGGACAGCGGCGGCTTTCAGGTATTTTCTTTAGCGGATCGAAGGGAGATTGACGCCGATGGTGTCACCTTCCGCTCCCACCTCGACGGCTCCCAGCACCGGTTCACGCCTGAAAGCGCGGTCGCGATTCAAGAGAAGCTGGGGGCCGATATCATCATGGCCTTCGACGAATGCCCGGAACCCTATGACAAGACTTACAACGAAGAAGCGCTTGCCCGAACCCATGCCTGGGCTGAACGCTGTCTGGGCGCCCAAAGTCGGTCGGACCAGGCGCTCTTCGGCATCGTTCAGGGCGGTATTTTCCCCGATCTGCGCCGCCGTTCTGCCGAGTTCATCGCCGGTCTCGGCACACCGGGAGTGGCCATCGGCGGCCTCTCTGTCGGCGAAACCAAGTCTGAGATGATGGAGATCCTGGAGGTGGTGGATCCCATCCTGCCAGAGAACCGGCCACGCTATTTGATGGGAGTCGGCTCGCCGATCGACCTGGTCGAAGGGATCAGCCGCGGCATCGATATCTTCGACTGCGTGCTGCCGACCCGGCTCGCCCGCAACGACGCCGCCATGACAAGATCGGGCAGGATCAACCTGCGCAATGCCCCGTACGCCGAAGACCAGCGGCCGATTGACCCGGATTGCAGCTGCTACTGCTGCCAGCATTTCACCCGATCCTATCTGCGGCACTTGATCGTGGCTGGCGAGATGCTGTCCTCCACTCTGCTGTCCATTCACAACCTGTATACGTTGATCCAGCTCACTTCCGATCTTCGCCAGTCCATTATCGAGGGCAGGGTTGAGCAGTTTGCTGAAGAATTCCGTCAGAGTTATCAGAAACACCGCCCGGAAGGCATGTGATTCATGTCGCCGTTTCAGGCTTTCATTTTGGGCGCTGTACAAGGCGCCACCGAGTTCTTGCCCATCTCCTCCTCCGGACATCTGGTGCTCGTGCCATGGCTGCTCGGCTGGGAATTGGAGCCCTCGGCTGCCTTCATCTTCGACGTTCTTGTTCAATGGGGTACGCTGTTGGCCGTCATCATTTACTTCTTCAAGGACCTGGTGAAAATTGCGGCTGCTGTGGTTCGTGGGATCCTTGAAGGCAAACCCTTTTCAGAGCCAATGGCCAGGCTTGGCTGGCTTCTGCTGGCCGCAAGCCTGCCGGCGGCGATGCTGGGGGTATTAGCGAAGTCAACGGTGGAATCGGCCTTCGCCAACCCACGCCTGGTCAGCCTGTTTCTGCTGGCAACGGCTGCGATTCTGGCTATCAGTGAGCGGATCGGCGATCAGCTGCGAGCCATGGATGAGATTAACCTGCCGGATGCGCTGATCATTGGCCTCGCGCAAAGCCTGGCCTTGTTCCCGGGTATTTCGCGCTCCGGCGCCACCATCGCCGGCGGGCTGATCCGTGATCTAAAGCGGCCGGATGCCGCTCGCTTTTCTTTCCTGATGTCGGTGCCCATCATGATCGGTGCCGGCGGGATTGCGCTGCTGGACCTATCCGGTGCACCAGGGGCTTTGGAACAGCTTCCAGCGCTTCTGATTGGCTTTGGGACAGCTGCCCTGGTCGGCTACCTCGCCATCCGCTGGCTGCTCGCCTATCTGGCCGCGCACCGACTCAACATTTTTATTTACTATTGCACCGCGATTGGCCTGGGAGGGTTTTTGCTCAGTGTCATTCAGAACTAACCGATCCATTATTCTGCTGCTGGCAATCCTTGCTCTGGTTGGCTGCAGTCAGAGCCCCACAGCGACGCCCACCATCCCGGCGATTCCAACAGTTCATGCCAGTCCCTTTGCCCTGCCGTTGGCGCGCTCGCTGGCCCAACCTTACATGGAAGAGGTGGGACCGCTTCCCTTCGACCTGATCCCAGCGGCCAGCCAGGCCGCGCTGCAATCCACCGCTCAGGATGAGGCGGCTTTGCACTTGGATTATCTGCCGGTGCCGGAAGGATGGTTCACAACTCCGCTCGGTTGGGAAGGGGCAGCTGTGGTGGTCAACTCGGAAGTTCCGCTGCGGTCGCTTACGCTAGCCGATTTGGCCGATATCTTCTCGGGCCGGGCGGAGGACTGGCAGGAGTTCGGGCGAGGTGAAGGCGCTATCCAGGTGGTGGTTCCGCCCCAAGGGGAGCGCATGCGGTCGCTTTTCGTCGAGGCAGTTCTTCCAAACGGGCAAGTTACCACCCGGGCTCGCCTTGCTCCAACCCCGGACCATGCGCTCCAGCTGGTGGCGGAACTTGATGGGGCCATCGGGCTCATTCCGGCACATTCATCGACACAAGGACGAGGCGTCGCCGTGGTGCGAGTGGAAGGGCAACTTCCCGAGGGGGAGGCGCTGCAGGAGGGAGGCTATCCTCTCCGCTGGCAAATCCTCGCCATGGCCCCCGAAGAGCCCGACGGATCCGTCCGTGAGTGGCTGACCTGGGTGCAATCCACCGATTCCTGAGAAACCCTGCGGCTACCAGCCTCCCACCAGGAAGGGGTTGCTGTTTCGTTCCCGGGCGACGGTTGTCGGCGGCCCGTGCCCTGGCAGTAATTCCGTGTCATCCGGCAGAGTCAACACATGCTGGCGTATGCTGGCCAGCAGAACCTGCGGATCGCCACCGGGTAAGTCAACGCGGCCCACGCTGCCCTGAAAGATCAAGTCACCGCAGAAAATCACAGCCGCCTGCTGCTGATAAAAGGCCATATGGCCGGGCGTGTGGCCAGGCGTGTGCAGTGCGGTGAAAAGATGCGAGCCGACCCGCATCTCCATCCCGTCCATCAAATCCACCGTCGGCTCAGGGCCTGGGTCAAACCCCTGCACCCCGAAGAAGGCCGCCCCGCCGCTGACCTGCCAGAGTGGATGATCGGCCGGATGCAGCGCCACCGGCACCTGCGTATCAGAAGCCTCGTAGATAGCAGCCGAGCCCCCTAGATGATCAAAATGTGCATGGGTCAGCCAAATGTTGGTGATCCGCCATCCCCGGGCTGTCGCGGCCGCCAGGATCTCCTCGCCGTCCCAGGCTGGATCGATGACAACTGCCTCGCCACTTGCTTCATCGCCTACCAAATACGCATTCGTCGCCGCAGGACCTTGTGTGAAGGTGACAATCCCCAAATTACCTTGGTCTTTTTCCGCAGACATCCTGCTCCATTTCCCTGCATCACACGGATGCTGGCTCTTTGCTGAGGTGGAAGTATACTCGGGACCAACACTTGCTCCAGGTTCCCATACCGAGCGCACCGACGAGGAGACTGCCCATGGCCGACCACCCCGCCGAACCTTTCCGCATAAAGGTCGTTGAGACCACGGTGCAGATAAGCCGGGAAGCGCGGAAGCGGGCGCTGGAACGCGCTCATTACAACCTGTTCTGGCTGAAGTCCGACGAAATCTATCTGGACTTTCTGACAGATTCCGGCACCGGCGCCATGAGTGATCGCCAATGGGGCGACGTGATGCAGGCCGATGAGAGCTACGCTGGGGCCAGGTCTCACCAGCGGCTCGAGGAAGCGTTCAAGGAGATCTTCGGCTACCGCTACCTCATCCCGACCCACCAGGGCCGCGCCGCCGAAAACATCCTCGCCGCCCTTCTCGTCGATAAAGGGGACGTGATCCCCAACAACACCCATTTTGACACCACCCAGGCCAACATTTTGGCCCGAGGCGGCAGGCCAGTGGATCTCGCCATTGAGGAATCGAAAGATCCCGCCAGCCAGCACCCATTCAAAGGAAATATGGATCTGGCAAAGCTGGAGGC
>JBKHKF010000273.1:0-4075 GCA_046537745.1 Anaerolineales bacterium
CCGCTGACCTGGTAGCCCCAGGAGCCGGCGAAGGGATGCTCGCTTATCGGCAGCAGCTCGAGATGAGTGAAGTTGAAGCGCTTCATGTGCTCCACCAACTTGTCCGCCGCCTCCCGGTAGGTCAGGAATCGGTCGCCCTCCTCAGGCACCCTTGCCCAGGAACCCAGATGGACTTCATAGATGGAAAGAGGCTCCTGCGCCGGCACCTGCTTTGCCCGGCTCTCCATCCACTTGCCATCATTCCAGCGATAGCTGGAGGTGTAAACACGTGAAGCTGTGCTCGGGGGTTTCTCCATGGCGCGGGCGTAAGGGTCCGTTTTCAGCCGGATATCGCCATCCGCGGTCTTTATCTCAAATTTGTACAACACCCCCGGCTCAAGATAAGGGATAAAAAGCTCGAATATCCCGGAAGCTCCCAGGGACCGCATTGGGAAGAGACGTCCATCCCAGCGGCAGAAATCGCCGACCACGCTCACCCGCCGGGCGTTAGGAGCCCATACGGCAAAGGCGGTCCCCTCCACACCCTGGACCTCCCGCCGATTCGCTCCCAAGACCTTCCACAATTGGCGATGGGATCCCTCACTGAAAAGATGACGATCCATCTCCCCCACCGTCGGCGGGAAGCGATAGGGATCGCCCCGCTCCCAGCTCTCGCCATCCGAAAAGGAAAACCGGAGCCGGTAGCTCAGCGGAAGGCTGGCGCCCTTGATAAAGGAGGCAAAGAGCCCCTGACCCAACGCCTTCATCTCTGTCTCCCCGCCCTCCGGCTGCAGGCAGGCGACCGCCTCCGCTTCGGGATGATAGGCGCGCACAACAACCGCTGCCTCACCCTCCACCTCTGCCGGGTGCGCACCGAGGATTTGGTGCGGATCGTAGTGATCGCCCGCCAGCAGGCGCTGTAGTTCATCGGCATTAGGCTGAAGGGCTGGGTGAGGACTTTCGCTGCGCTTGGCTGACAACTTGATTTGGCTCCTCTCTTCGGGGTCTTTGGTAAATCAATTCTGACTCAGGAGATGCCCTGCACAAACAGCATGAGGGAATGGGCCGAAAGATGCGCTGGGGCTTCGAATCCCTGCGCATCTCCAGATTCGGCAGTGTTGACCAGGAGATTCCACGCCCCTTTGTCCAATGAAGGCAGCTTGAATTTGAGGTCGGCCTCGCCCGCATTCATCAACAGCAGAAGGGTGTCACCGTGGATGGGCTGGCCGCGCTCATCCACTTCGTCGGTGGCCTCCCCGCGGATCAACAGCCCCAGCGTCCGCCGCTGGGGATCCCGCCAGTCGCCCTCCGTCATTTCGCCCCCTTCCGGACGCAGCCAGGCGATATCCTTGGCGCCGTTGCGCCCGAGCGTCGCACCCGAGAAGAACGTCCTGCGCCGCAGCACCGGATTCTCAGCCCTAATCCTGAAGACCTTCCTGGTGTAGGCCAATAAATCTCGCTCGCGCTCCCCTAAGTTCCAATTCACCCATGAAATCTCGTTATCCTGACAGTACGCGTTGTTGTTGCCCCGCTGCGAGCGCCCAATCTCATCGCCATGGGAGATCATGGGAACCCCCTGGGAGAAGGCCAGGGTCGCCAGGAAATTGCGCTTCACCTGCTCCCGTATCTTGAGGATATCAGGGGAATCTGTTTCACCCTCTTCACCCCAATTGCGGCTGAAATTGGCATCGCTGCCATCCTTGTTGCCTTCTCCATTTGCCTCGTTGTGCTTCTCCTTGTAGCTGACCAGATCGGCAAGGGTGAATCCATCATGACAGGTCACGAAATTGATACTGGCGTAAGGGCTGCGGCCACCGCCGCTGTACAGGTCGCTGCTGCCGGTCAGGCGGTAGGCCAGTTCCGACAGCTGACCTGGATCGCCTTGCCAGAAGCGTCGAACCGTATCGCGATAGCGTCCATTCCATTCGGCCCAACCCGTGGGGAAGTTTCCCACCTGGTAGCCGCCCGGCCCAAGGTCCCAGGGTTCGGCGATCAGCTTGACCCGCGAGAGCACTGGATCCTGCTGGATGAAATCGAAGAACCATCCCAGCCGGTCCACTTCATAGAGCTCGCGCGCCAGCGCCGGGGCCAGGTCGAATCGAAAGCCATCGACGTGCATCTCCTGCACCCAATAGCGCAGGCTGTCCATCATGAGCTGCATTGCCCGGGCGTTCACCATGTTGAGGGTATTGCCGGTCCCGGTGAAATCCACATAGTAGCGGGCGTCGTCTGGGTTCAGATGATAGTAGGAGCTGTTATCGATCCCCCTGAATTCCAGGGTGGGGCCCAGACGATTACCCTCGCCGGTATGGTTGTACACTACGTCCAGGATGACCTCGATGCCCGCTCGGTGCAGCTCGCGCACCATCATTTTGAACTCCTGCACCTGATCTCCCATAAAACCGGTGCTGAACCGGCTATCCGGGGCGAAATAGCCGATGGTGTTGTAACCCCAGTAGTTGGTCAGGCCCAGCTTGGCAAGATGCCGCTCCGTCAATCGATGGTGCACCGGCATCAGCTCAACCGCCGTCACTCCCAGTTCCTTCAGATGATTCAGGATTGGTTCGGAGGCCAATCCTAGATACGTCCCCCGCACCTCTTCCGCCACATCGGGATGCTGCATTGTCATCCCACGAATGTGGCATTCGTAAATCACCGTCCGGTTCCAGGGCGTTTTGGGAGGGAGATCTCCGCCCCAGTCGAAGGCCGAATCCACCACCAGACATTTCGGCAGATTCCCGGCGCTGTCTCGTTCATCCTTGGAGAGGTCCTGCTGCGGGTGATCCGGGACATAGCCAAGAAGCGAATTCTGCCAGTGGATTGTGCCGGTGATGGCTTTGGCGTAGGGATCGAAGAGCATCTTGGCGGGGTTAAAGCGGTGACCCTGCCCTGGCTGGTAGGGGCCATCGACGCGATAACCATACAACTGACCCGGGCGAACATCGGGCAAATAAAGGTGCCACACGTTGTTGCTGGGGCCTTGCATCTGAATTCGCTCAGAAGCCTCGGCAGCCTCGGGCTCATCAAATAGACACAGTTCGACAGCTGTGGCATGTTCGGAGAAAAGGGCAAAGTTCACACCTTCGCCATCCCAAGTAGCCCCCAGTGGATATGGTTCACCCGGCCAGATTCGCATGGAACTAACAGGCCTCCTGAAACTGATAAAAAGCGGTGGATTGTTTTTCTGCCGATTTCATATGGATGGAATACATAGGGAGAGGATCACAGCGATCCAAGTCCATCCACATCCTGTGCACCCTCCAACAGACGGATCAACCCGCGCAGCGGGATTCCGACCCAACCAGGCCGGTTGTTTAGCTCGTAAGCCAACTCGTAGAGCGCCTTGTCGAAAAGGAACACATCGAGAAGGGCAGCGAATTGTTCCTCATTTTTCGGCAGAAATGCCGCTTCGGCCGCCGTTTCCCTGTACGCTTTTAGAAAGCTGGCAGATGTCCAGAGATACCAATACTGGGTCCAGGGCTCAAGCACCTTGAGATCCTCCGGCCGCGCCCGGCCCGCGATCACGGCGGCGACCGAGGCATAATCAAAGGACCGGAGCATCCCCGCCACGTCGGTTAGCGGCGAGCGCTTGAGCCGCCGTTCGCTGATCGGACGGGCGGGTTCGCCTTCAAAATCCATGATCAGAAGATCCTTGCCGGTGTACAGCACCTGGCCCAAATGGTAATCGCCGTGGCAGCGGATCCGCTGCCCCTGGACCTTCTTATCAACAATCGCTCTCAGCCGCCGGTCGATCCTCTTCGCCGCTTCGAAAACAACCCTGGCATCACCCTCAACATCCTCTGGCAGCGAGTCTATGCGCTTCTTCAGCAGATTGAAGGCCTGATCGAGTCGTGTCCGAGAGGATTGATACAGCGACCGCCGATACATCGCGTTGATAGGTTGAGGGGCAAAGGCATCGTTATGGGAATCTGAACTTAAGGCGATATGCAGCTCAGCGGTCCGGCGCCCGAGCAGCTCAGCGAAATCCAGGTAGCCACCAAAGAGATCCCTGGCCCTCTCTGGTATATCCACGTTTAAGGTATCGAGGCTGTTTCCTTCGATGGGTGGCGCCTCGCTCGTCTCCATCGGTTGAGCC
>JBKHKF010000274.1:0-4071 GCA_046537745.1 Anaerolineales bacterium
CTTCCAATACAGCGGCGGCACAACCGGCCTATCAAAAGCCGCCGTGGCCGAGCACTTCAATTTGGTCGCCAACACGTTGCAGATTCGCAGCTGGCTTCCGGGCGAAGGCGGCAAAGACAGCGTATTGATGGCGATCCCACTCTTCCACGTGTACGGGATGGTGGCAGGTATGTCTTATGCCATTTCAGCCGCTGCGACCATGTACATGGTTCCCAATCCAAGGGACTTCGATGACCTGCTTTCTACGATAGACAAATACCGGCCCACTATTTTTCCGGGTGTGCCGACCTTGTACAACGCGATCAACAATCATCCGAAGGTGGAAGCCGGTGATTACGACCTCAGCTCGATTACGGCGTGCATTTCCGGGTCTGCCCCATTAATGAAGGAGACCAAGGAGCAGTTCGAAGAGCTGACAGGCGGCCACCTGGTCGAAGGCTACGGCCTCTCCGAGGCACCGACGGCCACTCACTGCAACCCGATATACGGTGAGAACCGAACCGGTTCGATCGGCTTGCCTTTCCCGGATGTGGACTGCCGGATTATATCGTTGGAGGATGAAAAGACGGTTCTGGGGCCGAATGAGAGGGGTGAATTGGTGCTCAAATCACCCAACGTGATGCGCGGCTATAACAATATGCCGACCGAGACGGCCAACACGCTCCGGGACGGATGGCTCTTCACCGGCGATATCGCCAAGATGGATGAGGACGGCTATTTCTACATCGTGGATCGGAAGAAGGAACTCATCAAACCAGGCGGCTATCAGGTTTGGCCGCGTGAGGTGGAGGAGGTCATTTCCGAACATCCGGACGTGATGGAAGTCGGCGTGGCCGGGGTGCCCGACGCGTATCGCGGCGAGACCGTCAAGGCGTGGGTGGTTTTGCGCGAAGGCGCGAGCCTGACTGAGGAGGAGCTCCAAGGCTTCTGCGGCGAGCGGCTGGCTCCGTATAAGGTGCCAACCGATATCGACTTCCGAGACGAGCTTCCAAAGACCATAGTCGGAAAGATCCTGCGCCGGGTGCTGGTCGAAGAGCACATGAAGAAGGTTGATTCAGGCGCTGAATCCTGATCCAATCGGCGTCGATTAACTTGAGAATCCAAAAAGGCCGCCCGCGCCGGGCGGCCTTTGCTGTTCGGGATGGAATGTGTCAATCAGCGGAGCTTGGTGCGGGTGCACTGACCGGGAGCGGAGTGGCGCCACGCTTTTCTGCCACAGGCCGGTCAAAGATCTCGAGGAATTCCTCGCGGTCGATGGTTTCCACTTCAATCAGCTTCTCGGCCACTGCGTCCAATTGCGGCCGGTACTCCGTTAGGATTGAGACGGCCCGCTGGTAGGCATCCCCAACCAGCCGGCGAACTTCGGCGTCGATCTTCTCAGCGACGCTCTCCGAGTAATCCCGCTGCTCCGAAATCTCCCTGCCGAGGAACACCAGCTCCTCTTTCTGGCCGTACACCATAGGGCCTAATTCCTCGCTCATCCCCAGCCTGGTGACCATGGAGCGGGACATCTTGGTAACCCGTTCAAGGTCGTTGGAAGCGCCGGAGGTGATGTCATCGAAGACGATGGCCTCGGCTGCGCGGCCACCGAGCATGAAGGCCATGTCGGCCCGCATCTTGTTCCGGGACATCAGTGTTCGATCGTCCTCAGGCAGGGCCATGGTGAATCCGCCCATCATGCCGCGCGCCACAATGGTCACTTTGTGGACGGGATCCGTCTCGGGCAGCACGTGGCCAACCACGGCGTGGCCGGCCTCGTGATAAGCGACGATGGCCTTCTCCTCTTCGCTGATGATGCGGCTCTTGCGTTCTGGGCCCGCGATCACGCGCTCGATAGATTCCTGAAAATCCTCTTGTTCAATGACCCGCTTATCACGTCGCGCCGCCAGAATCGCCGCCTCGTTAACCAGGTTCTCCAGATCCGCTCCGACAAAGCCAGGAGTCGCTTTGGCGATGACGGAAAGATCGACCTCGGGCGACAGCGGCTTGCCCTTCGCGTGCACTTTCAGGATGGCTTCACGGCCGCGATAGTCCGGCCGATCCAGAACCACTCGGCGGTCGAAGCGGCCAGGGCGGAGCAGGGCGGGATCGAGCACGTCGGGCCGGTTGGTTGCCGCCATGATAATGACGTTGGTGTCGGTGTCGAAGCCGTCCATTTCCACAAGCATCTGGTTCAGAGTCTGTTCGCGTTCGTCGTGGCTACCGCCGAGGCCCGCGCCGCGCTGGCGGCCGACGGCATCGATCTCATCGACGAATACGATGCAGGGAGAATGGCGCTTGGCCTGTTCGAATAAATCGCGGACTCGGCTGGCGCCGACGCCTACGAACATTTCGACAAATTCAGAGCCTGAGATTGAGAAGAAGGGAACTCCGGCTTCCCCGGAGACCGCCTTGGCAAGCAGAGTCTTGCCGGTGCCGGGATGGCCGATCAACAATACACCCTTGGGAATGCGGGCGCCCAGGCTGATGAACTTTTCGGGCTCTTTGAGGAATTCAACCACCTCTTGAAGTTCTTCTTTCGCCTCCTCAACGCCGGCCACGTCTTCAAATGTGACCGTTGGCTGATCGCCGGTGAACATGCGTGCCCGGCTTTTGCCGAAGGATAGGGCCTGGTTGTTGGAGCCTTGGGCCTGGCGAAGCATGAACCAGATTAATCCAACCACCAGCAACGCAGGCAAGATATATGTGATCAGACTGATGATGGTGTTCCAGTCGCTGGGCTGCTGCACGTCGATTTCGACGTTTTCAGGGGAGAGGTCGGCTTCGGAGACGCCCAGCGCCATCAGCTGTTCCACCGCGGTCGATCCGACCTCGGAGCGGGATAGCGCGGAGGTGCCATCACTGTAAATTACTTCAAGATCGTTTTCATCGACCACGATGCGGGCAGCCTGCCCGGTTCGGATGGCTGAGGCAACCTCATTCAGGTACAAGCGTTCCGGTTGGGGCGCACCGGCGCGGAACTGAATGATCAGCACCGCAACGATGAGAATTAATATAAACAATACCAACGAATTTCTTCCGCGTGCAGCGCCCACAATGACCTCCCAAATACCAAACAACGGTTCCCGTGCAGTGCTGGAAACGCGTCGAAATTATACCTTAGCGATGAGTGGGCTACTAGGGAACGACCAGCGGGCAGGAGGGATAAAGCAAACAGGCGTAAAGCCAGAGCGGGATCAGGCCGCCGACAGCCAGGAAGGCCAGCAACCCGAGGGCGACGGCCAACCAGTCCAGAGTCCCTGATGCCTCACCGGGGTAAGGCATGGTCTGGGAGTGCTCATCCAGGAGAGGTGTCAGTGAGTCCTCAACCGTCGGTGAATCCAGATTGAAATCCTCTTGCTCTGATCGGTAAGATTCCAGGACACGACCAAGTTGATCCGCCGTCCGGTAGCGAGCGGCTGGCTCTTTGGAGAGGACCTTCAAAATGATATGTTCCAAAGCTTCCGGAATGTGCGGATTGAGGAGGCGCGGCGCAGGCGGTGTATGGGACTGGTGCATGCGGGTCAGCTGATCTGCGTGGTCGCTGTAAAAAGGCAGCCGTCCGGTGACCATCTCATAGAGCACGATCCCCAGTGAGTACACGTCACTGGCCGGTGAGGGTGGGCGACCGGCGGACTGCTCGGGGGAGAAGTAGAGCGGGCTTCCCCACACCGTCTCATGCTTTTCGTCGGGCTTGATGGCGGCGAGCGCGCGGGCGATGCCAAAATCGGTGATTTTGACACGGTTGTCGGCTGCAACCAGAAGGTTGTGCGGTTTTAAGTCGCAATGGACCAAACCGGCTCGGTGCGCATAGCCAACCCCTGAGCATATCTGGATCATCAAGTCGACGGCAAGATCTGAGGGAAGCCGGCCACGACGGTGCATCAGCGTCTTCAGGTCGGTGCCGTGCACGTACTCCATCACGATGAAGTATCGATTTCGATCCTGGCCGAAGTCATACACCGTGACGATATTGGGATGCAGCAGGTTGGCGGCGGATCGGGCTTCTTGCTGGAAGCGGGACTTGAATGCTGGATCGTCGATGTAGTCTTGCCGAAGCAGCTTGATGGCAACTTGACGTTGTAGATTTAT
>JBKHKF010000275.1:0-4067 GCA_046537745.1 Anaerolineales bacterium
CCACGGCGGCGAATGATCCTTCCGCGCGCCTCAAATAATCGCAGCGCCTCCCGCAGCGTCGAACGGGAAACCCCCAGCTGCTCGGCCAGCTCCGGCTCCGAGGGCAAGAAAGTACCTGGGGAAGAATGATCCAGAATCTCCCCCACAGCCTCAGCCGTCTGCTGATAGAGCGGGCGATCGTCCTTCTGAGCTAGCGGCTCGGTGACCAAGGTTCAGCTTCCTTCCACAAGAGGGATCACTTCGAACTTGTTCACATCCACCAGCCCTAGATCGGAGATCCGTAGATCGGGGATCACCACCAGGGCCAGCAGACTGAGCTGCATGTTGGCATTGTTCAATTGGCATCCGCAGGCTCGCATGCCTTCCAGCACGGTTTCGGCTTGCTCCGCCACCACCTCGGCTCGCTCATTCGACATCAGACCTGCGATGGGCAGCTCGACCAGACCAATGACCTCGCCTTCCTTGACCACAATCTGTCCGCCGCCGATCTCAGCCAGCTTGTTCACCGCCAGCGCCATATCACTTTCGCTGGTCCCAACAACGATCATGTGGTGGGAGTCATGCGCCACTGTTGAGGCCAGCGCACAGCCCGGATCCAGGCCAAACCCCTTGACAAAGCCCAGTTGGACCTCCCCGGTCGCCTGATGGCGCTCCACCAGAGCAACCTTGGCCAGATCATTGGCGGGATCGACCCGGAGTTGGCCCTCGACTGCCTCCATCTCAAGCTTCGCATGTCTGGTTGGCGCCTGGTTCTCCACCACCTCAATCACATTGACCGTCACCCGCTCATCGTCAGACCAGGGGATAACAAAGTCTTCCCCGGTCAGCTCATGGCCCAGATTGATGGAATTCTTGACGTGCTCCGGATACTCAAAGGGCGGCGGATCCGTCACCAGCCGGCCATTCGCCGCCGCCTGCGCACCTTTGGCGATCACCTGGTCGATGGACAGGCTCTCCAAATCACGGACAATCAAAATATCGGCGTAGCGCCCCGGGGCGATCTGACCGATCTCACGATCAAGCCCAAAGTGCTGGGCTGTGTTAATGGTGGCCATTTGTATTGCCACCATCGGGTCGGCACCCTCTTCGATGGCGTGGCGCACCACGCGATCCATATGCCCTTCTCTAACCAGCGTCCCCGAGTGGGTGTCGTCGGTAACCAGGATGAAATTTCGATGGTCCAGACCATCCTCGGTCACGGCTTTGATTTGGGCGGCGACGTCATACCAGGCGGACCCCAGCCGCAGCATAGCCTTCATCCCCTGGCGGACCCGCGTGATGGCGTCCTCCTTGCGGGTGCCCTCATGATCGTCGGCCGGACCACCGGCAACGTAGCCATGGAAGGGAAGGCCAAGATCGAGCGAGGCGTAGTGGCCGCCAATCACTTTTCCGGCGGCTCTGGTCTCAGCCATCTCCGCGTGCATTTTGTCGTCGCCCTTGAACACGCCGGGAAAGTTCATCACCTCGCCCAGCCCGATGATTCCGGGCCACGTCATTGCCTCCGCCACCTCCGCCGGACCCAGTCGAGAGCCAGGCGTCTCAAGCCCCGGAGCGGAAGGCACGCAGGAGGGTACCTGGACCCAGACGTGGATCGGCTGGGCCGCCGCTTCCTCCACCATCAGCCGGACCCCTTCCAGGCCAAAAACATTGGCAATTTCATGGGGATCCACAAACATGCCGGTCGTTCCGTGCGGCAGCACCGCTCGCACAAACTCGGTGACCGTCACCATGCCGGATTCAATATGCATATGACCATCAAGCAGTCCCGGCACCAAATAGCGGCCTTCGACCTCGATGACTTCGGTTTTGGGGCCGATGGTGTGGCTGGCATCCTGGCCTACGTAGGCGATGCGCTCCCCCACAATGGCTACATCGAAGCCCTCGAGTATTTCACCGGATTGAACGCAAACCCAGCGGCCATTACGCAGGACCAAATCCGCATTTTCCCGACCCATGGCAACTTCCACCAGGGATTGACTCAGGGCCTGCCAGCGATCAGCGTCCATCACTCAGCCTTTCAATAAAATCGCGATCAGAAGCTTGTGCGAGAATCACGTCTCGGTTAACCTTCCAGCAGGCGGCGTGCAGCGGCGTTGTGCCGCTCGATCAACGGCTGCAGTTCAACACCTGTCAGGCGCCCCTCCGACACCACCGCGCGGCCATGAACGTAATTGAAGTCCACAGTGACAGGCGAGCAGAAGATCGACGCCGCCACCGGATCGTGCAGCGCGCCAGCGTATTCAATCCGGTCGAGGTCAATCGCGATGAAATCGGCGCCTTTGCCGGCTTCGAGCGAGCCGATATCTTTTCTTCCCAGCACAGCAGCCCCGCCGATCGTGGCCAATTCGATGGCTTGCCGGGCCGTCATCACCTCACCGGGTTCCTCATCCAAGGAGGCTGGTGCCGCGTTGACTCGAGCGAGCATCATCGCCATGCGGGCTTCGTTAATCATGTGTGAGCTGTCGTTGCTGGCCGATCCATCCACACCAAGACCTACATCGACCCCGGCCTTCAAATACTCCATCACCGGCGCGATGCCGGAGGCCAGGCGCATATTCGAACTCGGGCAATGGGCAACACCGATGCCCGTGTCCGCCATCCGCTGAACTTCGGCGGAATTCATGTGGACGGCGTGAGCAAACCAGACATCGTCACCGGCCCAATCGAGCTGCTCGGCGTAGCCAAGCGGACGAACATTGGCTGCTTCCAAGGTAAAGCGCTCTTCGTCGATGGTCTCGGCGAGATGGGTGTGCAGCTGGACGCCATACTGCCGGGCCAAGGCGGCCGACTGCCGCATCAAGTCCTCGGTCACCGAGAAGGGCGAACAAGGCGCGACTACAATCTGGACCATTGAACCCGGCTCGCTGTCATGATAGGCCTCGATCAGCCGGCGCGTGTCCTCCAGAATGGCATCTTCATCCTCGACAACGCTGTCCGGCGGCAGCCCGCCGTCGCTCTCGCCCAGGCTCATCGAGCCCCTGGAAGCATGAAGCCGCAGGCCAATATCAGCTGCGGCTTCAATTTCATCGTCCAACTTGCTGCCGTTGGGGAAGAGATAGAGATGGTCCGAGGCGGTGGTGCAGCCCGAAAGCGCCAATTCAGCCAGCCCCAACTGGGTAGAGACCCGGATATCCTCCGGCTGGATTTTCGCCCAAATTGGATAGAGGGTTTTGAGCCAATGGAATAGATCGGCGTTTTGTGCCTGAGGGACCGCTCGTGTCAGCGTTTGATAAAGATGGTGGTGGGTGTTTATGAAACCCGGAAGCAACAGATGGCCGGTAAGATCAAGAACTTCATCGGCTGACTCAGGCAAATGATCGCTCGGGCCAACCTGCTCAATCCAGCCATCACGAATGAACAGTCCGCCGTTGGGAATCTCCCGACGATCGGCGTCCATGGTTAAAAGGAGGGAAGCGTTGCGGATCAGCAGCGTGGGCATTGGACCTCCCTTGAATTTCTAGCCAGTGTAGCACTCGCCCTTTCGGCCGTCAATTGTCAGACAAAGGGTCTCACCAGGTGAGATTTGTCATTGATTCTGAGCTTCTAATGCTGTTCTCTAAGTGGAATCTCGACGGGCAGCCGCAGTCAGTGTGTTGCGAAGCAGCATGGTGATGGTCATCGGCCCGACCCCACCTGGAACCGGCGTGACCGCTTCAGCTATTTCGAGCGCTTCGTCAAAAGCGACATCGCCCACCAACCGATAGCCCTTCTTCTTGCTGTCGTCATCGACCCGGTTGACACCGACATCGATGACATAGGCACCAGGCTTAATCCAATCACCCTTGACCATCTCGGCCCGGCCGATGGCGGCAATCAGTACGTCAGCCTCACGCGTGATGGCAGGAATGTCCTTGGTGCGAGAGTGGCAAATGGTAATCGTGGCGTTTTCTTTGACCATGAGCAGTGAAACCGGCATGCCGACAATATTGGATCGACCCAAGATGGCCGCTTTGGCGCCGCTCAATTCGGCGCCAGCACGCTTTAGCAGCTCGATGATCCCCGCCGGCGTGCACGGTGTGAAGTACGGGTCTCGAACCTTCTGCGCCAGCCGTCCCAGGTTCATTGGA
>JBKHKF010000276.1:0-4063 GCA_046537745.1 Anaerolineales bacterium
GGTCGATGTTAATGACCTTGTCGAACATCGACCAGAGCCCTATTGGCCGCACCCCACGGTCGAATCCCGGCACCTACACCGGCGTCTTCGACCACATCCGGTCGCTTTTCAGTGATCTGCCCGAATCCAAAGTGCGAGGTTACAAACCCGGACGGTTTTCCTTTAATGTGCGTGGGGGCCGCTGTGAGGCCTGCCAGGGTCAGGGCCAACTGAAGATCGAGATGCAGTTCTTGCCGGACATCTATGTCCCTTGCGAGGTTTGCGGCGGCGCCCGCTACAACCGGGAGACGCTGCAGATTCGATTTAAGGAAAAGACGATCTCGGATGTTCTCGACACAACCATCGATGAAGCGATCGACTTCTTCAGCGCTTTCGAACCCATCAAGCGACGGCTTGAAACCTTGGCGGCCGTGGGCCTGGGTTACCTCACCATCGGCCAGCCGGCGCCAACCCTCTCCGGCGGTGAGGCGCAGCGGGTCAAGCTCTCACGCGAGCTTTCCAAGCGCAGCACGGGCAGCACGCTCTACGTGCTCGATGAGCCCTCCGTCGGCCTGCATGCCGCCGATGTGCACAAGCTTATCGACGTACTCCAACAGCTGGTCGACCAGGGCAACACCGTGCTCATCATCGAACATCATCCCGACATTATCAAGGTCGCCGATTGGGTGATCGACCTCGGCCCTGAAGGTGGAGAAGGGGGCGGCCAGATTGTCGCCCAGGGCACCCCGGAGCAAATTGTGAACTCGGAGGAGTCCTACACCGGCCGATTCTTGAAGGGACATCTCTAGCCAGCGCCAGAATCCGCAATTCTTGACCCATCCTGTGACATTTCTCACGAACCCCCGGTGACAATCCATTCTTCACCTGGATCGCACTTGGAGGCTACCATCATCGTGGAGACAATGTCACCTCTACCTCGGATGGAGACTAATGGGCATGGACCGCACACAAGTTGACCGAAAAACCCGCGTGAACCTGCTCCCGCCGGAGCCCCGGCTTCGGCCAGCAGCGGAAAGAATCTGCGATTTCGATCCGACCCTCATCGCTCTAACACCGGAAACCGCCCAGGAGATTGCGGCCTGCTGCATCCAATGCCCTGACCCAGCGGCTTGTCAGACAGCATGTCCGGTTAACAACGACATACCGCGTGCCATGTGGCTGATAGAACAAGGTGACTTTCTCGGCGCGGCGGCCGTTTACCAGGAAACCAGCACGCTTCCATCCATCTGCGGACGTGTGTGCCCGCATGACGCTTTGTGCCAGGGCGCCTGTGTCCGCAACAAGCGGAATGAACCCATATATACCGGCATCCTGGAAGCCTTCGTCGCCGATTATGCTCAGGTCCACGGCGGCCCCAGCTTAAAGGTCGGATCGCCGACGGGCAATCACGTAGCCATCGTCGGCTCCGGCCCCTCAGGGCTGGCTTGTGCCGCAAAATTGCGCGAAGCCGGTCACGATGTCACCATTTTTGACAAAAACCCCGCCCCGGGCGGCCTGCTGACCTACGGCATCCCGAATTTCAAGCTGCCCGCCTCCGTTGTTGAAAGTCGGATTGAAGATTTTCTTCAGGCTGGCGTGAAATTTGAACTGGGCGTGGAGATTGGACCCGAACGCACCGTCGATGATCTGCTGGCAGAGGGGTTCGACGCAGTCTATCTGGCGATTGGCACCTGGGTGGACGCCAAGTTTGATGTGCCCGGCATTGATCTTCCCGGAGTGTTCCAGGCCAGCGAATTCCTGATGCAGTCGAAAGTGGATCGCGATAAGCTCCCACTGGATGCGCGCGATATGGTCGAAATCGGCGATCGTGTGGTGGTCATTGGCGGGGGCGACACCGCATCAGACTGCCTGCGCTCTGCCATCCGAGTGGGCGCGGAGCATGTGACCTGCCTATACCGCCGCACCGAACCGCAAATGCCCGGCAACGCCAAGGACCGCCACGAGGCTATGGAAGAGGGCGCAGAGTTCCAATACCTCGCTCAGCCGATCCGCTTCCTCGCCGGTGAGGACGGTCGCGTCGCCGCTGTCGAATGCCTTCAGTGCCGCCTTGGGGGACGAGATTCCAGCGGACGTCGGCGCCCGATCCCCATTGAAGGTTCCAATTTCATCGTCGAGGCGGATACGGTCGTGCTGGCTCTCGGCTACTGGCCCAATCCCATCATCGGTGAAACCACCAGAGATCTTATAACCCGCGATTGGGGGCTCATTGTGGCCGACCAGGAAACCGGCGCCACCTCCAAACCACGGGTGTTCGCCGGCGGTGACGCCGTGACCGGTCCAGATCTAGTTGTTACTGCCATGCGGGCTGGCCACCGGGCGGCCGGCTCGATCAACGAGATGCTGATGAGCTAACCCTGGGGATACCAATCGAGTAAATATGGCCTGCGGCACTGCTGCGGGCCTTTCTTTTTCTTGCGATAGAATCAACGCATGACCACGGTAACGCCCCAGGAACTCAAGCGGAAGGTCGTCGAAAAAGCCCGTTCACTGGGGTTTGACCTGGTTGGTGTCACCACGCCGGATCCTCCCCCCCATCTCGAAGCATATAGAAACTGGATCGCGGCCGACCGTCACGGTGAGATGGGCTACCTGGCCAGCGAGCGGAACCTCGAACGGCGGGCCGATCCGAAAAAAATCCTGCCTGAATGCCAGTCCATCGTGGTTCTTGGAATGAATTACTTACCAGGGGACGCAACTGTCGCTCAGGCGGAAAGCCAAGCCCGTGTGGCCAGCTACGCCCTCGGCGAGGACTACCACGAGGTCATCCCTGAGCGGCTTGAGGATTTGGTGCGGGCGATGGAGGGTTGGCTCGGAGGAGAATTTCCACATCGCTATTACACGGACACCGGCCCAATCCTGGAGCGAGAGTTGGCCCAACGGGCAGGCCTGGGTTGGATTGGCAAGAACACCTGCCTCATTAACCCACAAAAGGGCTCCTACTTCTTCCTGGCTGAACTCTTTCTCGGTTTGGAGCTGCCCTCCGACGAACCTTTGACCACCGACCACTGCGGCAGCTGCACCCGATGTCTCGAAGCCTGCCCCACCAGCTGCATTCTGCCTGATCGAACACTGGATGCGCGTCGCTGTATCTCCTACCTCACCATTGAGTTGAAGGACGAGCTGCCGCTCGATTTACGGGAGACCATGGGCGATTGGGTTTTCGGCTGCGATATTTGCCAGCAGGTTTGTCCCTGGAATCAGCGTTTCGCCAGGGCGACCAGGGAACCCGCTTATCAGACCAGAGAATTCTTCGAGCAGGTCCAGCCCGCATCCTTCCTTCGCTTGAACCAACAGCAATACCAGGAAGCCTTCAAAGGGAGTCCGCTTAAACGCGCCAAACGGCACGGACTGGCCCGCAATGCGGCTGTGGCCGCTGCCAACCGTGCGGACCCATCAGCGATCCCCTCATTGCGTCGGACATTGCTGGATGATCCCCACGTGCTACCCCGGCAGCACGCCGCCTGGGCGTTGGGCCAGTTCGATTCCTCATCCGCTCAGGCTGCGCTCGAGGAAGCGAAACACGCCGAGACCGAAGCTCGGGTTTTAGACGAAATCGAAAGTGCCCTGGATCGACGGAACAGCAGGGTATCCTAAAAAAAAGACGCCCTTATGGGCGCCTCTTTCATCGCTTCTGCAAGCCTAAAATCAGGGCAATGGCGTTTCCGTCGGCGTCGGCGGGTTCGGATCCGGCGTGTTCGTCGGTTCCGGCGTGACCAGGTTAACTCGCACAACAAGGCGATCGCCGACTCGAATGTCGTTTGGATTCTCCAGATCATTCTCCTCGATAATCGCTTCCACTGTGCTCAGGAATTCCTCGGCGATGCTCGCCAACGAGTCGCCGGCACGAACCACGTATTCAATTTCTGAACCTGGGACCAGGTTATCGGGCAGAGGGGTTGGTGTTGGCCGCTCGGCGTCGGGTGGCGGAATGGTAATCTCCTGAGAAACGAAGATCGAACCCCCATCGGCGAGATCGGGATTGTAGGCTAACAAAAGATCCAGCTCTATGTCGAATTGTTCGGCGATGGACACCAGCGTGTCACCCTCCTCCACGGTATATGTC
>JBKHKF010000013.1:0-16533 GCA_046537745.1 Anaerolineales bacterium
GCGGAAAGCTCCGCGCGAATGGAGGCATCATCTGATAAACGGCAAAAGACGTCGCCGCCGCTGGAGACTTCCGCCTCGCCTTTAACGCCATCTTGCAAGTTGATGGTGGCATCGCCGCCGACGGCCACCAGGATTGAGGCTCCAATATGGCCCAGCACAACATCCCCACCCGCCCCAAGTACCCTGGCTTCACCCTCTGCACCCTCCAGCACCACATCGCCGCCGACTGCCTTTAAGGAGACATCTCCGGCTACATTGCGGGCCAGGCTGTCGCCCCCAATGCGATCCACCAGCAGCCCGCCGCAATCCTCAAACCGGGCGTCCCCACCCACCTGGCCAATATGGCAATCTCGGGCCAATCCGCTCAAGGACAAATCACCGCCGACGTGGCCAACTTCGAGGATGCAGTTCCTGGGCACCCGCAGCCGCAGGCTGCCGGGCGCCCGGATCACGGTAACCCCATCCACTTGCTCGACCTCCGTCGTGTCGGAGCCGGTCCGCAACTGGACCTGTTCGCTGTCAAAACCCTCAACCCTTAAGTCCCGACGTACTCGCTCAACCCGCAGATGCGGTCGGTCACCCAATTCGAGAACTCTGTCCATGTCGTTACCTCCGTCCTGCTTTATGCCAGTTTTCTACTCGCCTTCGAGCAACCTCATCGCCTCTTCGCTTGAGAGCTTTCCAGTCGCCAGATCGTCCAGGATCTTGTGCCGTTCTTCGTCGGTTAACTCAGGATCCTCCGGACCGACTTCGAATCCCATGGCCTTTATGACCTCATTCAGACGGGATCGAAGAGTCGGGTAGGAGAGACCAATCTCCTTCTCCATCCTGCTCAACTTGCCCTCGCATCGGATGAAGGTTTCGACAAAGCTGAGCTGGTCCTGTGAAAGCCGCCCAATCCGACCCAGCTCAAAATGACCCTCGATGGTGGTATCGCAGTTTCGGCAATGCATGCGCGTCGCCGTCAGCCGCTCGGAGCACACCGGACAAATTGTCAGCAATTGGTTCATTTGGTCACCTCGCTCCAACGTGGCAACAGGAGCCGCCACACACCCGCACGGCGACGTTTACTTTTCGCTGATTGGCTCTTCAGCGGCCCTGTCTCCTGACCGCGGGACGCCGCCAGCTTCATGATCCGCTGCCGGATTGCTTCCCGCTGGCAGTCCTCCCGATAGGCATCCTGAAGTACGCCGTGCAAATCAAGTTGGGGATGCATAGCCTCTTCCTTCCACGATCCGGGCCAAAAAGGTGTCTAACACAAGAAGTTCAACTTCAATGTCCATTTTCTTGATATAGACTACCACATAGCCCAAGATTGTCAATATCAATATCACATTTCTTTATTTCTTGGTAAATTTTATTGATCATTTGATCTCATACGCCGATTTTCGCCGATTCAGTCCGTGCAATAAGGTAGAAACTGTCTCATTCTGATACAATCGGCCGAACTCCACACTTAGCTGAGGATAGCTATGGCCTACTTGTTTATTCCTGGACCCACCGACGTTGATCCGACGGTACTGCAAGCCCAGAATCAGCCAATGATCGGCCACCGAAGCCAGGCTTTCTACGACCTGTTCACGCGTGTCCAACCAAAGCTTCGGCAAGTTCTTCAAACTGACCACCGGGTCTACGTAACCGCCTCCTCCGGCACCGGCCTCCAGGAAGCGGCCGTCCGCAACTGCGTGGCCGAGCGGCTGCTGGTTTGCGTAGCCGGCGCCTTTGGCAATCGTTGGCACCAGGTTGCCCAGGCCAACGGGGTTCCGGTGGATGCCATCGAGTCCGAGTGGGGGCAGCCAAACCGGCCGGAGCAAATCCGGGAAGCACTGCAGCAAAGAAGGTATGACGCGCTGGCCGTGGTTCACAACGAGACTTCCACCGGGGTGGAAAATCCGGTGGCCGAAATTGCTAAGGTTGCCCGCGAAGAGAATCCCGACATCCTGGTCCTGGTAGACGCCGTTTCCTCCGCATCGGGCACGGACATCCGCACCGACGAGTGGAGGTTGGATGTACTTCTGACCTCTTCCCAAAAGGCCTTTGCACTTCCCCCCGGGCTGGCCTTCGCCGCCGTCAGTGATGCGGCGCTTGAACGAGCCCGATCCATCGAACATCGCGGCTGGTATTTTGACTTTGTCAAGCTGGAGAAATATCTGGTCGAACGGAAGAGCACGCCCGCCACACCCGCTGTTTCTTTGATCTTCGCCCTCGATTTGCAGCTCGATCGGATTCTGGAGGAGGGACTCGAGACTCGCTTCAAACGACACCGTCAACTGGCTGAACGCGTCCGCTCTTGGGGGAAACAGAACTTTGCGCTGTTCGCGGCGGAGGGTTACCGTTCACAAACCGTCACCACAATTCGCAAGACATCACCTATTGATATCCCGGCGTTGAACAGTTTCCTCTCCGAACGGGGGATGGTCATCGCCAATGGCTATGGCCCGATCAAGGAGAAGACATTTCGCATCGGCCACATGGGCGAGATTCAAATGTCGGATATCGAACTTCTGCTCGACACCATCGATGAATTTCGAGCCGGGTCCTCTTGAACGAGAGCATCTCGGCAGATCCTTCTAAAAACGACGGCAACGGCCCACTGGGGAGATGACCTTGCCGGAGAATTCAAGCCCGACCATCAGCGGTTCGAATACCAATCCCTGGGCATGGGCCCTGCTGCTTTTCCTGCTTGGCCTGACACTCCGGTTGATTCCGGTTTTAGCCAGCCCAAACCTGGGAATCGGCCTGGATGACATGTTCCAATACGATATGTTAGCCCGCAGCTTGGCCGAGGGCGAAGGCTTTCGCTGGTACGCCGCCGAAGATCTGCGCCTGGTTCGCGACACATTCCAACAGCTGACCGACCGCGGCTTGAGCGTCCCGGCGGATATGGACCCGGAGGGCGTCCGCACCAGCTTCCGGGCTCCACTTTACCCGGCCTTTCTTTCCTTGATTTATCGCTCAGTGGAACTCGCAAACCGGTTCTTCGCTGCCAGAATCGTGCAAGCCGCCGTGATGGCCACGCTGGGGCCTTTGGCATTCCTGCTGGCTCGCGAGCTCTCCGCTCGTTTCCATTATTCGCTCGCCGCTGGCTTGCTTGTAACGACCTGGCCGCTGCTGGTAAGCTTGCCGCTGGCCCTGGCCACGGAGAACCTGTTCCTGCCGCTCACCGCCGCTGGCACATTGTTGCTTTTGCGCAAGGAACAAGGGGGCTCGCGCTGGCTCCCCGTCTTCGCAGGCGTGACTTTTGGCATGGCCGCGCTGACACGCTCCGTCATTCTCGGGTTTCCGGCACTGGTTGCTGCCTGGTATTGGCTGCGCGGCGAACGCAGGCAGGCTGCGCTGCTTGTTCTTCCAATCATCCTGATGGCTGCCCCGTGGGCCGTCCGAAACAGCCTGCTGCACGGTCAACCGACCATGATTGAATCCAGCCTGGGCTACAACCTGTATCTCGGCTATCATCCGGAGAACAACGGGACCTTTAAATTTGGGCCATCTCTCGATCTGATCACCATCCTGGATGATGCCGAACGAGATCTCGTCGGTCGAGCGCAAGCGCTTGCGTTCATCCGCCAGGATCCGTTGCGCGTGCCAGAGCTTATGCTGTGGAAACTGGGCCACTTCTGGGGCCTGGAGGACCGAGCCTTCAGCTATCTTTACAGCAATTCGCTGCTGGGTGACTGGCCCCCGGCCCTCGTAGCCGGCACGCTGGTGTTCATTTCGGTACCGCTCATGATCAGCCTACCTTTGGCCCTGGCTGCCTGGTCAATGACCCAACGCGATCGGGCCTGGCAGCTGCTGACGCTGCTCTTCACATGGTACATTGGGATCCACTTGCTGATCATGGCCGAGGAGCGCTTCCACCTCGCGCTGCTGCCCATGATGGTCGGGCTGGCAGCCCGTGGCCTGAGTCAATGGCCACAGGTCCGCCGACGCTTGAAGATGGGAGATCCTGTGATGCGCCGTCGCTTGCTGCTTGCAGGGCTGCTGGTGATGTTGGCTTTTGCCAATTGGGGGCTGGAAATAGGACGGAATTTCGAACAGTATCGAACGCTGATCCAGCCAGGGGGCTGGCAGATCGGACTTCATTACTAATAACTTAGGAGCAAAAAACAACGGGCATGAACCATAGAACTCTTTTCAGCACGCCCCGGCGTGCGATGAGAGCAATCGATCTGCGCTTGACCGTCGCACTGGTCGTCGGTGTGCTGCTGCTCACACTTGACTATTACAACACCTGGCTGCCGGTGGAATCCCGTGCAGAGCTCCTCCGGGTGGAGGCAGTAGAAAGCCTGCTCTTCTACCTGGTGGTCCCACTCCTGTTGATCGCCGCCTTCGGCGACTCCCCCCGGGATTACGGATTTCGTCTCGGTCACTGGCGCCAAGGCCTGCTTTGGGCTTTGGGGTCTGCGTTGGCGGCGCTGCCGCTGCTGTTCATCAGCACCCGCGCCCCCGAAATGTCCAGCTACTACGGGGACACAAATCGCCCCGTTCTCGAGGTGCTGTGGGTTTCCTGGGTTGATTTGTTGGGTTGGGAATTCTTCTTCCGCGGTTATCTGCTCTTCCTTCTGGCCCGGCTGGTTGGGCCAAACGCCATTTTGCTCCAGGCCGTTCCCTTCGCAATCGCCCATTTTGGCAAGCCGCAGCTAGAGACACTCACCACGCTATTCGGCGGCGCTTTCTTCGGCTGGATCGCATGGCGCACCCGGTCCTTTCTTTACCCATTCCTGTTTCACTGGCTCATCAACGCCTTCGTTTACCTTGCCGCCAGCGGCGCATTTGGAGTTTGAGATATGTCGGTCGGCCAAGTTCATGAACTGACCATCGAGGGCATGGCTTATGGCGGCGAGGGGCTGGGCCGCGCCGATGACGGCCACTTGATCTTTGTCGGCTTCTGCGCGCCCGGCGAGCGGGTCCGGGCGCGCGAGGTTGAAAGCCACAAGCGCTGGGGGCGAGCGGAGCTGCTCGAGGTGCTGGAAGCCTCCGAGGCAAGAGTGCACGATCCACGTTGCATCCACTTCGGGATTTGTGGCGGCTGCCACTACCAGCACATCGACTACCAGGAACAGCTTGCCATCAAGCAGGATATTTTGATCGACCAGCTTCAGCGCTTAGGAGGGATTGAGGATCCACCCGTTGAAGAGACAATTCCCTCGCCTGCCCCGTGGAACTACCGGAACCGGCTCCGCTTCCACCTGCGCGAGGACGGACAGCTCGGTTTCTACCGGGCCGATGGCGCCGAGATTTTCCCGCTGCAGGAATGCCATCTGCCGGAGGGGCCCATCGGTGAGCTCTGGCCTCAGCTCGAACTGGAGACGGTGGAGGGGCTGGAGGAAGTGGAAGTGCGGGTGGACAGCGCAGGCTCGCCGATGGTGATCCTGCACGGGCATGGTGCGCCGGACATGCATCTGGAAGTTGAATCGGCCACCTCGGTCCTTTGGGTTGCGCCGGAGGGCTCGCTGGTGCTGGCTGGCGACCCCTACAGCTGGATGGAGGTAAACGGCCAATCCTTCCGGTTGTCGCCCGGCAGCTTCTTTCAAACCAACAACGCCATGACTGCCACATTGGTCGATATGGCAATGGAGGCGGCTGAGCCATCGCAAGGGCAGGTTGTCTTTGATTTGTACGCTGGCGTCGGTCTGTTCAGCCTGTTCCTGGCTGAAGCTGGCGCCCAGGTCATCGCGGCCGAGGAGTCCCCCGCCGCCTGCGGTGACTTTGAGGTTAACCTGGACGCTTACGACGGCATCTCGCTCTATGAAGCCCCCGTGGAGACGGCCTTAGCAGCGATCCAAGCCAGACCGGAGACAATCCTGGTGGATCCACCCCGATCCGGTCTGGGCAAGAAAGTCGTGCAGCAAATCCTGGGCTTTTCTCCGAAGCGGATTGTTTACGTCTCCTGCGACCCGGCCACGCTGGCCCGCGATTCCAAGCAGTTGGCTTCAGCTGGCTACCAACTCGAACGGGTAACACCCATAGACCTGTTCCCGCAGACTTATCATCTGGAAAGCCTCAGCCTCTGGCTGCAGGCCGAAGACTGATACATCTGCTCTCCAGTCGTTTCCACCTAAATTTACCGAGGGTATCATTCGACGTGTCGTCAATCTCACATGCAGGCTAAGAAGGTGAAAACATGATGGACCTGATGATTTTCGCACGCGATCTGGCCCGCGACGCCGGCCAGGTTCTGCGAAGCGGCTACGGTCGGGCGGAACGGATCCGCAAAAAAGAATCACAAGTCGACTTACTGACCGAGTATGACCTGAAAGCGGAGGAGTTGATCGTGGGCCGGATCCGGGAAGAATACCCTGATCATGCCATCCTTTCTGAAGAGGGAGGGGAGGAGCAGGAGCACGGAGATCGTATGTGGGTGATCGATCCTCTCGACGGCACAACCAACTTCGCCCACGGTGTACCAATCTTCTCGGTGTCCATCGCCTTTCTAGAACAGGGTGTGCCATCACTGGGCGTGGTTTACGCCCCCGTGATGGAGGAATTCTTCACCGCCATCAAGGGTCGGGGCGCCTGGCTCAATGACGAGCCGCTCGCTGTCTCCTCCACAAATGACCTTAACGACTCGCTTTTGGTGACCGGCTTTCCTTACGATATCCGATCGCGTCCCGACAATAATCTGGACAACTACGCCACCTTCGCCCTGCGCTCACGCGCCGTTCGCCGGTTAGGGTCAGCCGCCATCGATCTTTGCTATGTGGGCGCCGGTCGCTTCGACGCGTACTGGGAGGTTCAAACTTTTCCCTGGGATTGCGCAGCGGGCGCACTGGTGGTCCAGGAGGCGGGTGGCCAGGTGACCAAGTTGGATGGCCAGCCGGTGGATTATTCACAGCAGACTTCCATCGTGGCTAGCAATGGACCCCTTCATGCTCAAATGCTGGCTTTGCTGAGTAAGTAAGCAACAAGAAGCCAAACCCGCTGGCTTAAGTTCCCATCTCTGCTTCCTGTTTGAGCTGCTCAAAAAATGTGTGCATCAGCTTCTCACGCGCTTCGGCCAGTTGCCGGGCTGAATCTGTATATAGTCGATTCCTGACATTCCTCAGCTTGTACAGATACTCATGGTACGCGCTGTGGGGTTCCCCATCTTCCAGTTCACCTGTCCGTTGGAACTGTTCGGACACCGGCGCGTAGGCTGGCTGGCCTGCCTGGTTGGCGTATCCAAGCGTGCGCGCAATGCCAAAGGCGCCCACCACGTCCAGCTTGTCCGCATCGAACAGAATCTTTGCCTCAAGGGTGCGGGGTTCTGCTTCCCCTCGGTAGCGATGAGCCCGGATGCAATGCTCCACGGCCTCGATCCGCTGTTCATCCCACCCCTCGGCCAGAAGCAGCTCTCGGGCGAAGGACGCCGAAGCGTGCTCATGATTGCTACGCTCATCCGGTTCATCCTTCCGGGCGGCCGGAGCCGCCCCGGACACATCGTGCAGAAGCGCGGCAGCTGCAAGAATTTCTGCATCAGCGCCCTCCTCTTCACTGAGCCGCCGCGCCATCCGATAGACCCTCAAGACATGATCGAACCCGTGAACCGGATCACCGCTGTCGTACCAGCTTCGAGCTTGTTCTACTGACGGCATCTAAACCTCCATAATCTTTGGTAATTCTATGTGCTGCTGGATGTCGATCCAAATTGCAAGTCCCTTTCGCTTGTCGTGCACAAAATTGACGCTTCCACGGCCCTGTGATAAACTTCATCGAAGTTTGAAAAATTCAATAATAACAATTTTCGCTTCCGAAGGATGTGTTTCGCAGGTTAAATGGCTCCCGGCGCTCAAAGCGCCTATGAGAGCCGCTGGAGCTGCGGCTGCCTCGGCAGCGAGGACGAAGGCAAGGTTTCCGTCCGCATTACAGCCTTATTCCAGGGCACCATTGCTCAGCTTTCCATTGGCGACACCGTCTGTTCTTCCCTCCGGAACAGCCCTCCTCAATTGCAGGCAAATGACGCAACCAAGGATATTCACCTCTTCTGCCACCGAGTCCGTCAGGCTGAGCCTGCGCGGCCACCTGTTCCTTCAACCCATACCGGGGTCGTCCTTCGGATTAACAAGTAAGGTATAGAACATGGCAAACAATCCATTAAGACTCGTTCCTCTCGGTGGTCTTGGCGAAGTCGGCAAGAACATGATGGCCATTGAATATGGCGAAAACATCATGATCGTCGACACCGGGATCATGTTTCCCGAAAACGATATGCTGGGCATCGACTACATCATCCCAGACTTCAGCTACCTTGAGGACAAGAAAGACATCGTCCGCGGCATCGTGATCACTCATGGTCATGAAGACCATACCGGGGCTATTGCGCACGTCGCCAGGGATTTCAACGTGCCGATTTACGCCACCCGTCTGACCATGGGCTTGATCGAGGTCAAGCTCAAGCGAGCCGGCATGGCTAAAGGCGCCGATTTAAACGTGGTGGAAGCCGGCGATCGCATTCCCATTGGCCCCTTCCGCGTGGAGTTCTTCCACGTAGCCCACTCGATCCCCGACGCCGTCGGCCTGGGCATTGAATCGCCCGCTGGGCTGATCGTGATGACGGGCGACTACAAGTTTGACCAGACTCCCGTTGACGGCTGGCCGACGGATTTCGGGGTACTTGGCGCGTTCTCCAGCCGAGGTGTGTTGGCTCTGCTGGCCGATTCAACCAATTCCGATAAGCCCGGCTGGACGCCTTCCGAAACCGTCATCGAACCCGCTTTTGACAAGGTGTTCCGGGAGGCCAAAGGCCGCATCCTGATTGGATCCTTCGCCTCGCTGATCTCCCGCATGCAGCAGGTAGCCAACGCCGCCGAGCGCCATGGCCGCAAGATGGCCTTTGTGGGCATGAGCATGGTGGACAACTCGAAGATGGCCCGGGATCTCGGTTACCTGAAGGTGTCCGACGAGCTGATCGTGGATCTCAATCGAGCATTGAGCATGGACCCCTCCGAAGTGGTTCTGATGTGCACGGGTACCCAGGGAGAGCCCTCCTCGGTGCTGGCGCGCCTTTCCACCGGATCCAACCGGCAGTTTGATATCGAACCCGGCGACACCGTCGTGCTGTCATCCCATCCCATCCCCGGCAACGAAGAGATGGTCTACCGCATCATCAACCGACTCTTCCAGCGCGGCGCAGAGGTCATTTATGATCCCATCGCGCCGGTCCACGTCTCGGGCCACGCCAGCGCGGAGGAGATGAAGTTGATGATACAGATGGTGAAACCGAAGTATCTCGTCCCGGTGCACGGCGAACTGCGCATGCTGAAGCAGCACGCCGAGTTGGCCAAGGAAATCGGCTTCCCTGAAGACCGGATTGCGGTGGTGGAAAACGGCCAGGTGATCGAGTTCAAGGACGGCGAAATGACCATCGGTGAGAGGGTGCCGGGGGGCTACGTCTTTGTGGACGGCAGCGGCATCGGCGATGTCGGCCCAATGGTCATCCGTGAGCGTGAGGCGCTGGCCCGCGACGGCTTTGTCACCGTGCAGCTGCATTTGGACCCGAGCAACGGCGGCTTGCAGGAGGACCCGGTGATCCACTCAAAGGGCTTCGTCTTCATTCACGAGTCGAAGGATCTGCTCGAAGAAGCCAAACAGATCATTTGGGAGACCGCCAAGTCATCCGAGAATGGCAACATCAATCAACGGGTTGAAAGCGAACTGCGACGCTTCTTTCACGCCAAGACTGGTCGCCGACCGATGATTATTGTCATGTCGGCCATCGACGACTAAAAATCGGCCTGGCCCCACCCAGCATGCCGGGTATAATCGCTGGCGTCATGCCTGAGAAGCCCACAATCCCGCTGCTGGTCGCCCTATTCGGGTTGCTGCTGGCCTCCTGCGGCGGACCCTTGACGCCGGCGGCCACAGCCACCCCTCCTGAGCCAACCGCCACCCCCATCCCACCTACACCAACAAGCCTGCCAGCTGCGGCCCTGGTCAACGGCCAGCCGATCCTGATGATGGACTACCAGGCGGAGCTGGAGCGCTACCGACAGGCACAGGCAGCGCTTGGCACTGAGCTTGCAACCAATGACAAGGCAGAACAAGTCGTTCTGGAGGCCTTGATTGATTTGGAACTGCTGGCCCAGGAGGCCAGCCGGCGGGGAACAGAGCTCACCGATGAAGCGCTGTCCCAGGAAATCGATCGGCTGACGGAAGCGGCTGGCACCAGCGAGAACGCGGGCGCCTGGATGGCCCAGCAAGGCTACGATCTGGCCAGTCTGCGTCGGGCGGTGCGCCGGCAATTCTTGGCGCAGCAAACCGTACAGCGGTTGGCGGATGAAGTGCCAGCAGAGCTCGAACAGGTGCAGGCCCGCCACATTCTCGTCAGTGATCGAGATCTGGCGGAGAGCCTGCGGCAGCAGCTCGAAGAGGGCGCAGATTTCGGCGAGCTCGCACTGGAATACTCGATGGATTTGAGCACCCGGATCGATGGCGGCAACCTGGGATGGTTCCCCAAAGGGGTGCTGACTCAAGAAACAGTGGAAGAGGCTGCCTTTGAGCTTGAGCCCGGCCAACTTAGCCCTGTCATCGAAAGCGATCTGGGCTATCATCTGGTCGAAGTTCAGGACCGCAGTCTGAGGCAGCTGACCGCCAACGATTGGCGAACCCTGCGGCAACAAGCAGTCGAGCAATGGGTGCAAGAGACCAGGCAAGAGGCATCGGTCGAAATTCTGATTGAATTTTAGGCTTTTAGGTGGGAGGCGATCGTAATGAACGATCCATATGATTATGACGAAAGAAAGAATTACGGCGGCTTCTTCCTGAACTGTCTGACGGTCGTCATTGTGCTCGTCGCACTGGCGGCCGTGGGCGTATTCGCCGTACTGTTCATCAATCCACAGATCCCGTTCAACCCCTACCCACCACCCACGCTGCCGCCTACGCTCGGTCCGCCGACAGCAACCCCGACACCCGAGATTTTCCTGCCTTCGACGTGGACACCTACGCCCACTCGAACTGCGCCGACGGAGACGCCGCTTCCCACCTCCACACCATCGCCCACACCGGAACCGACCTCCGAAACTCCCGAAGCAACTCCCACGGGCCCGCCCTTTGCACTGCAGCCAGGCGCACCAGTGCTCACACCTAACATCGCCAACGATCAAGGCTGTGATTGGATGGGCGTAGGAGGACAAATATTCGACCTGAACGGCGAGCCAATCACGGATCTGGGGATCCACCTGGAGGGCGAGGTTGGCGGATTGCGGGTCGAGATGGATGCGCTCAGCGGCAGTGCACCCGAGTTGGGTCCGGCTGGCTACGTCTTCAACATATCTGACCGGCCCATCGCCAGCGACGGTACGCTCTGGATTCAAGTGAATGACACCGCCGGGGTTCCGTTGTCGGATCAGGTTTACCTGACCACCACGGAATCATGCGAGGAGAACTTCGTGTTGGTGAACTGGAAACAGGTCCGGTAGCCTGCTGCAATTCTCGGCGTAGAGTAACAAAAGGAGAGCGCGTCCGCTCTCCTTTTTCAATTAATGGGAGCCCTGGCTACCCTATATTCAAATACATACCAGGATGCCCGAATTCCAACCGAGGAGAACGGCCTTAATGACCTCGGATACGACACTTCAGGAGCAGGTAGAGGAGCAGGCTTCCGGCGAGCGCCAGCTCTTCAGCACCATTTCTGGCGTCTTCATCCCCACACTGCTTATCATCCTCGGCGTGATTATGTACCTGCGACTGGGATTTGTCGTGGGTGATGTCGGGCTGTTAAGGGGATGGCTGATCATCTTGCTGGCCTTCGCCATCACGGGCTTTACAGGCCTATCACTTTCATCCATTACGACCAATATCCGCGTGGGAGCCGGCGGTGCCTACTCCATGATCTCGCAATCCCTGGGACTTGAAGTGGGCGGCAGCATCAGCATCCCATTGTTTTTCTCGCAGGCGTTGGCCGTCACGATGTACGTATTCGGCTTCCGCGAGGGCTGGCTCTATATCTTCCCAGGTCACCCCGCGCTCCTGGTTGATCTGGTGGTCTTCGGGATCATCTTCATCATCGCCTTTATAAGCGCAGGCCTCGCCTTCCGTATCCAGTACTTGATCCTGGCCATCATCATTGGATCGCTGATTTCGGTGGCGGCTGCGGCTGCCATGGGTTCAATGACCCAGCCTATCGATTGGCTGGGCAGTCTGTCAGGTCCGTCCCCCAGCTCAGCCACCGTGGGCTTTTGGGCGGTCTTCGCCATCTTCTTCCCGGCGGCGACGGGCATCATGGCCGGTGCCAATATGTCCGGCAATTTAGAGAATCCACGGAGAAGCATTCCCATCGGTACCATGACTGCCATCGGCATCAGCCTGGTTGTTTACCTGGCCCTGGCCTACTGGCTTGCCCGGTCAGCCAGCACCGAGCAGTTGTTACAGAACTTCACCGTGATGATTGAACAGTCGGCCTGGGGCCCGATTGTATTGGCCGGACTTCTAGGCGCCACCTTCTGATCGGCCCTCACTTCTACCGTGGGCGCACCCCGCATTCTCCAAGCACTGGGGGAGCACAACATCTTGCCCGGTGGAGATTGGCTGTCCAAGACAACCGAGAAAAGCGAACCGCGTAACGCGTTGTGGCTGACCGGCGGGATCGTGTTGGCGGCGCTGATGCTGCGCGATCTGAACGCTGTCGCCCCAATGATCACCCTCTTCTTCTTGATTACCTACGCCATGATCAACGTTGTGGTCCTAATTGAGCAAAGCCTAGGCTTGGTGAGCTTTCGCCCGACCATCCGGGTCCCCCGCATCTTCCCGTTGTTGGGAGCCACCGGCAGCTTATTCGCCATGTTCATTGTGAATCCAGCCTTCAGCCTGGTGGCAGTCACCGTTGTGCTGGTCTTTTACGGCATACTGGTTCGCCGTTCCTTGACCGCACCCTTTGGCGATGTGCGCAGCGGCTTATTTGTGGCCGTGGCTGAGTGGGCCGCCAAACGGGTCGCCGGCCTTCCAGCGCTGCAGGCGCGAGCCTGGAAGCCCAACCTGCTGGTGCCGGTGCTCGATACACGCCAGCTGCGCGGCGACTTCCGCTTCATCCATGACGTCACTTACCCGAAGGGCACCATTCGGCTAATTGGGCTGTCAAGCTCGGATCACATGCGGGACGGCAAGGAGGAGCTGGAAGACCTCGCCTCGGCCTTCCGCCAGGAGGGCGTCTTCGCCTCCTGGAGCACCGTGGATGGCGCCGAATTTCGAACCGGCATCGGCACCGGCATGGACACGCTGGTCGGATCCTTCTTCCGCCCGAACATTCTCTTCCTGGGGATGCCTGAATCCAAGGAGAGAAGCGAGGACGTTACCGAACTGATCGGGAAGGCCAAGGAAAACAAGAGGGGTGTGTTGGTCTTCGCCGATCACCCTCAGGCGCGGCTCGGCCGCCGCCAGGTGATCAATCTTTGGCTCAGCGATCGCAGCCCCAACTGGGAACTGTCGATGGACATCGGCAACGCCGATCTCGCCATTTTGGTGAGTTACAAATTGCTGCAGAATTGGAATGGGGACATCAACCTGCTGACGGCGGTATCCGAGGACCAAGTCGAGCCGGCCTCTGCCTTCTTAGAGAATCTAAGCGAGGTAGCTCGCCTGCCCAGCCCGGGCATCCACGTCATCGCGGCTTCCTTCGACGAAGCCTGTCAGCAGGCGCCTCAGGCCGATCTATCCGTTTTTGGGCTGCCCGATGAAGTCAAGATGGAGGCCCTGGAGCGGATGCGCGATCGAGCTCGCTCGGCCTGCGTCTTCGTCCAAGACTCCGGTCAGGAGAACGCGCTGGCCTAAGCCCGCTGCTCCGCCAGCACTTTGATCAGCTTATCCACAACCAGATGAACCTGTTCTTCAGCCATCACGCCGGAGAAGGGCAACGCCAGACTGCATCGACCCAGATCTTCGGATACAGGAAAATCTCCCGCTGCGTAGCCAAATCGATCGACAAAATAGCGCTGCAAATGGATGGGGCGGAAGTATGGCCGAGTGGGAACACCTTCCGCCAGCAGCCCTTCGGAGACGGCCATTTGATCATAGCCCGGGTCGAGTTTGATTACGTAGACAAACCAGCTCATCCGGTCGGTCCCGGCCAGCACCTGAGGCGGCGTCACACCGGCAACCCCCTCCAGCCGCGTTTGATACCAACCAGCCACCTTTTCCCGCGCCTGCAGCAGCGTCTCGAGGCGCTCCATTTGAACCACGCCGAGGGCTGCGCTTAACTCGGTCATCCGATAGTTGTAGCCAAGACGCGAATGATCGAGCCAGGCATCACCCTGGTCTCGCCCCTGGTTGCGGAGCGAGCGGGCCACATCCGCCCAATCCTGCCGGTCGGTCACCACCACGCCGCCTTCCGCTGTGGTGATCTGTTTATTGGGATAAAAGGCAAAGACGCCTGCATTGCCGAAGGTGCCGGCTGGACGCCCCCGGTAGCGGGCGCCGAGGGCTTCACAGGAGTCCTCAATCAGCGCCAGATTGAAAGCCTCGGCAATATCCTCCAGCGCTTCGTAGTTGGCCGGTTGACCGAAGACATCCACAGCTAAAATCGCTTTGAGAGGGCCAGCGGACTCGGCCCTACTTCTCGGCAGCCAGCGATCGGCCCCGATCCCACCCGGCGCCAGATCCGCCGCGGCTTGCGCCACCTGGTCAGGGTCAATGTTGCCGCTGAGGGGATCCACGTCCACGAACACCGGCACAGCCCGCTCGTACAGCATCACATTGGAAGAGGCCACAAAGGAAAAGGGTGTGGTGATAACCAGGTCGCCGTCGGAAATGCCCGCCGCGCGCACGCATAAGTGCAGACCGGCGGTTCCCGAATTGACGGCCACGGCATGCTCAACTCCGACATAATCGGCTACCGCCTGCTCAAAGGCCTCCAGCTGCGGGCCCATGCTCAGGCGCGGCGTCTCCAGCACTGCCATCACGGCCTTGCGTTCAGCCTCGGTCAGGTCGGGCATGGACATGGGAATCGATTTGGAGCCGCTGGTATTCTTGCTCATTTGGACACCTCGCGCCGTGATCGAACCGGCCAAATGGAACCTGCAGGGACAACGCTCCCAGCCGGCACAGAGGCTTTGACAACAGCGCTGTTGCCGATGCGGCTGCCCTGACCCACCTCCACGTTCAAATTGATGGTCACACCCATGCCCACCAGCGAGCGGGTGCCAATCCGCACCGCACCAGCGATCAGGGCCCCGGGCGCGATGTTCACATAATCACCTAAGTCGCAATCGTGGGAAACTACAGCGCTTGTGTTCACGATCACAGCTTTCCCCAGCCGAGCGTCGCTGCCGAGGTAAGCATGTGGGAAAACCTGGACGCCCTCATCGTAAGAAGCGCTGGGCTCCACAAAGGCGGTTGGATGCACCAGGCTTGGCAGATGAAAACCAGCTGTTTGCAGTCGCTGTGAAACCCGGAACCGATTGCTGATATCGCCGATACCGCCGACGGCATTGGCCGCCTGGCCAATGCCTTTCTGACGCAGCGAGTGCAAGTCGTCACCGCTGCCGAGCACTTCGATCCCCATAACCTGTTCGCCCGGGGGCACCCCGTCATCGATCAGCCCGACCACCTCATAGGTGCCAATAGCCTGAATGAGCTCAATCACGGACTTACCGTGCCCACCCGCGCCATATACCACGATCGCGCGCTCATCGACCGGGGGAATATCCTCTTGGGCTGCCAGCCAATCCTCCAGCCAGCCCCTGGTGATCATGGGGCCCCTTGGCAGCTCTTTGATATTTACGCCGGCTTCCACTGCCAGCGTCCGTGCCGGCTCCGTCAGCCGCACTCCACCATCAGCCTCCGTCGAATCTTCCCTGGAGGAATCCGAGTTCGGCGGCCGCCAGGCCGGATCTGCCGCAATCCACAGCAGAATTTCCCCGGCCGCGATGCTATCACCTTGGCCTTTGCTTATTCCAACGATGTACCCCGGGTGATCAGCGGTCACTTCCATGGAAGCTTTGGTGGTTTCCAGAACAGCCAGTCCATCCCCGGCCTGCACCTGGTCGCCTTCTTGAACCATCAATTCAGCTACCACAGATTCCGGCTCGTTTGGATTGAGCAATGGCGCAGCGATGGGCAGTGGATCCTTCATAGACCTCCTACTTTGAAGCCAGTGAACGCGCCGCCTTGACGATGCTGTCGGCTGAGGGAAGAACCCGCTGTTCCAGCGGGCCCGCGGCGGGCACCGGCATATCCAGCGCCGCTACCCGGCCAAATGCGAGCGGGCTTTGATGCTGCTCCTGAACGGCCGCTGCAACTTCAGCCCCCCAGCCGTGGGTGCGCACACCCTCCTCCACGGTCAGCAGGCGCCCGCTCTTCGCCAGGCTTTCCAAGAGCAGCTCGCTTCGGAAAGGGCTCAGCTGTGAAAACACGATTAACTCGGCAAAGATCTCATGTTTATAGGCAAGATCCAGGGCTGCCTGCCGAGCAAGCTCGGCCATATATCCGTAAACCGCGATGGTAATTCGCGCTGGCGGCGCGTCCCGCACCTGCAGCCGCGCGGCTGGATACCTTCCCGACTCCTGCTCACCAGAAAATTCCTCAAGGCTTTCGATGGATTGAACCTCGTGCTGGTAGAGC
>JBKHKF010000277.1:0-4049 GCA_046537745.1 Anaerolineales bacterium
ACGCCCATCTGTTCTGTCGGCCCGACCAAATGGAAGCCGAGATCCTTAAAGTGCTTGAGTTCACGCTATCGGTGCTGCGTGATTTTGGCTTTGAGGATTTTGACATCGACTTGAGCGTGCGCGACCCGGCCGACAAGGAAAAATACGCTGGCAGTGACGAGGATTGGGAGATGGCGGAGGCCGCCCTGGTCAAAGCAATCGAAGAGGTGGGCTTGGAGTACAAACGGGTGGAGGGGGAGGCTGTCTTTTATGGGCCGAAGATCGATATCCAGGTCAGGGATGCCCTGCAGCGCGCCTGGCAGATTTCAACGATCCAGTTCGACTTCTGGCTTCCGGAAGCCTTCGGGATGGAGTACATCGGACAGGATGGCGAGCCGCACCGTCCTTACATGGTCCATCGGGCTCTGCTGGGTTCCATGGAACGCTTCTTCGGCTTACTTATTGAGCACTACAAAGGGGCGTTCCCGGTCTGGCTGGCGCCGGTACAGGCGACGCTCATCCCCATCGCCGACCGGCACATTGAATATGCTGAGGGGGTCGCCGAGCAGCTGGAGGCGGCCGGCCTGCGCGCGGAGGTGGACCGGAGCGGCAACCGGATGGGGGCCAAGATCCGCGATGCGCAAAACGCCAATGTTCCCTATATGCTCATCGTCGGTGACCGGGAGGTGGAAGAGGACACGGTTTCCCTCCGACTGCGTTCGGAGGAGGACCTGGGCGCGGTCTCCATCGATGATTTCATCGCCCGTGCCAGGGCTGAAATCGTCGCCAAGCAGTAGTGCGATCGCTGGGAGGATTGATCTCGCGCAAAACGGGCCTGACTCGCTATAATTGGACCCATCATGACTGAAATTCAGCGCAAATGGGTCAATTTGAATCCGCTGCTTGTGCTCCTGGGCATCGTCCTAGCCGTAGGGGGTGAGTTACTGCTCGCGCCCAGCGCCCATGCAGCTGGCCCGATGGACGATGTGCTGTGCACCGGCAGAATGCAGGCGCGTCACTTGGACCGATGCGCGCCGCAGGGCCCGGGCGCCGCGCTGGCGGCCAGATCGGATGGCAGCGCCGAAAACCCAATGCCTCTTCCGACCAGAAGCATTGATCCGAGCCTGTATCACCTTCCCTTCAACTACATCCGCCTGGACAGCAGCGGTCCGACACGCTTGTTCCTGTCGCCACAGGATGCCAGGGAGGGCAAAAATGCCAGCGCTCAAATTGACTCGGGATTTACCTATGTCTCCTGGATGGACTGTCAGATCATCGACGGAAAAGCTATCTACATGGTGGAGCCGGGAGTTTATATACGCGGCGGCAGCAATTGTTCTCAGATTGGCACATCCGATTTTCAGGGACTGAGCTTTTACCGGACTCCCAACCAGCCCTTTGCCTGGGTGCTTGGCGGCTCCTACACGGTCAGCGAGCCGGGGACGGAGCAGTACACCAGCCGCTGGGTTTACCGCTACGAACTGGTATGGATTTACGAAGAGACCAAAATTGGGGATTGGACCTGGTACCGCATCGGTCCGAACGATTGGGTCGAGCAACGGCTGCTCTCGGTGGTCAGGCCCGACGGGACCAAGCCAGAAGGCGTGGAAGGCGATCGGTGGATTTCCATAGATCTTCATGAACAAACGGTGTCCGCCTATGAAAATGGCGAGCTGGTGTATGCAACCATCGCGTCCACAGGCCTGCGTGGTTGGTGGACTCAGCCGGGGACATTCCAGGTGTACGCCAAGCTGGAGACGGACACGATGAGCGGGGCTTTCGAAGCAGACCGCTCGGATTACTACTACCTCCAGGATGTCCCGTGGGTTCTTTATTACGATCAGGCCCGGGCTATTCACGGCGCCTATTGGCATAATGGCTATGGTTATCCTCGGTCCCACGGCTGTGTGAACCTGTCACTCACCGATTCCCACTGGTTCTTCAATTGGGCCGAGGAGGGCACCTGGGTTCATGTGTACGATCCAACAGGTGAAACGCCTACCGATGAAGAGCTATACGGTGCAGGTGGCGCGTAAGCTCGAATCCGCCAGGATCTAATTTCCGGTTATGCCGGCTGAAACTGCCTGACATTCGAAGTCAGGCAGTTTTGTATTTAAGGGGCAGACCTCGGCCCAACTTGATGGTTCCTTAAGTTCTCCCCCAGTGGTTCAAAGCTTGCAACGCCAGTACTGAAGAGAATCTTATTTAAGGAACGCATGAAAGCTCGAAAAGCTGTCACCATCTTGATCGCTTTCTCGGGGGTTTTGGTGCTGGCCTGGCTCACGGCGATCGGGGGAGTCAGCGCCGCAACGTCGCTCTACCGTGGCCCGGTGGCCAGCCCTTATGTGGAGGTGCGATCCGGGACTCTACCATTGATCATCTCTGTTCCCCACGGCGGTAACCTGACGCCGGGCGCCATCCCCGACCGAACGCAGGCTGTTCTAATCAACGATCGAGGCAGCCTGCAGGCGGCCCGGGAGCTGGACAAGGAACTGAAAAAGCTGACAGGCCATCATCCAACCTTGATCATCAACCATCTGGATCGAAGAAAACTGGATCCGAACCGGAGCCTTGCTCAGGGAGCTCAAGGTAATCCGATTGCCGAAGCCGCCTGGCGAAGTTTCCATACAGAAATCGAGGGAGCTGCCCAATCCATCGGTGATCAGTGCGCGTCCGGTTTGATCCTGGACTTCCACAGCTATGGCGGGGAGAACTGGTTGATCCAGTTGGGCTATGGGCTGGACAAGTTGGCATTAGAGGAAGAGGATGAGGATTTATCCAAACGGCGGTTTGTCTTCGGTTCGAACCTGCGGGCATTGGCGCTTCGGAGCGATCAATCGCTGGCGGATCTGGTGCGAGGGGAAGACAGCCTGGGCGGCCGCCTGGAATCAGATGGCTACCGGGCGGTTCCTTCCCCGACCAGCCCGCAAGGCTTTTATGGTTACTTTGATGGCGGTTACATCAGCTATCAGCACGGATCGCACCGAGAAGGGACGGTGGATGCCGTGCAGGTGGAGATCCCATACAGCTTGCTATCTCCTGAACTGCAAGAGCGCTTTATTTCCAGGTTCGCTGGGATCCTTCGTGACTTCTTGACCGAGCATTATCAATTGCAAGTCGAAGGTGCAGCGCCCCGGTCCTGCGCCGCATTCTCCGATGTCCCGCTGGACCATTGGTCCAGCTTGGCCATCGATTCTCAGTTTGATCAAGGCCACGCGGTGGCTTGTGCCTATGAGCCCCGTCGTTTCTGCCCGGACCGGGAGATCAGCAGGTTGGAGGCAGCAACGTGGCTGTGGACCTCCTTAGCGCATGACCCAGGTGGCGCCGAGAACGGTGAGGCGCTGTTTGCCGATTTGACAGCGGACCATGAGGCGGCCGAAGGGCTGTGGCAGCGCGGCATAGCCGAAGCCTGCCTGACGGAGCCGCTCAGGTTCTGCCCCGACAAGCCGCTCACCCGCGAGCAGATGGCCGGCTGGCTGCTGCGGGCTCAATCAGGCGCCGGTCTGATTCCACCGACGCCAAGCGGAGCTTTCGCTGATATTCCGATGCACGATTGGAAGGCTCGCTGGGTGGAGGAGGCCTTCCGGCAAGGCCTGCTGCGACCGTGCGGAGCCAGTTTGGACAACAGGCTTTGCCCTCAACAGCCCGTGACCAGAGCTGAATGGGCCTGGGCAGTCGAGCAGCTCTTGGGGCGGTAAAATATCCCTATCGGTGGGGTTAAAACTCAAAACCACCCCTACATCTTCCAGTTCTTAGTACTAAAGTACTGATTATCTGAGTCTCCCGTCGGTCTACAATCGATCAAACAAGCAGGGGGCCTGTTTTTTTAAACAACCGAGTGAAAGGACCACGTTGGCATGTATGCCGAGAACGAGCTCCTTTTCCCGCCGCATGCGATCAACAAGATCCGGAAGGCACGTGGTGATCAATGGAAAGAACTCGTCGATGGTGTTCTGCGCCTGCCCGAGGATCATCCTCGCAGCTTGGCGCTATCGTTGACGATGGTCCGCCTCGATGGATGCCTGAGCTGTGAGACGGATTCTTATCGAGCGATGCGGGGCTGCATCCCT
>JBKHKF010000278.1:0-4042 GCA_046537745.1 Anaerolineales bacterium
CATTAAATCCAACTGGATACGGTGGCAGCAGCCCAAACAGAAGCTTGAGGGAGAACGAGAAATACGACCAGAGCCAGAAGAAATCCTACAAAAGCACATTGAACCGGACATGATTGAAGCCAGCCAGGCCCCCACTCCGAAGCAGCCAGCTACACGTGCGCTCTCTGCCAACCCCCCGCTGGATTTGCTCCAACGAGGAACTGAAGAAATTGACGCCATCGGAAGCTTGCTGTGGGATGGCGGTAAATTTGTGATCAGCGCCGGTCTGAGCCGCCATCAGCAAAAAGCGCTGGCGGCCAAATTGGCCGAACTTGGCGATGAACTCAACAGACGTCGCGCTATCACCCTCTACATCGAGCTGCCTGATTTCAATGAGGAACTGCTGCTATTCGCAAGCCCATGGAATCAGGACCTCTCCCTGGTAACTCTCCACGCCATGGAGACTCCCTTTCGCCAGGTCCGCCGGCGGAGCCAAGAATTGAGTGAATACTTAAGATCAAGCGCGGTGGAGCCAATCGAGCCAGAGATTGAGGCCGAAGCCCAGGCTCCAGCCGCCCCGAAGTTCGCGCCCGACCAGGAAGCGTTGCCTGAGGATTGGGTTCCAAAGGACCAATTAAGTCCAGCCCAGCAGGCGGCGCTCGACGAGCTGGCTTCCATGGAGCCGCCACCTCCCGATCCCGAGCCCGGGGAGCAGCAGTCCCCGTCGCCGGAGCCGACCCACGAACTTCCCAAAGATTGGATCCCCACCGAGTCGCGCTTCGATGCTTTACTGGCGATGATCGAGGAAGAAGTTCCGAATGAATCCCCGTCCCCCCCTGATGATCCGGCAAAAGGACCAAAGGACCATCTCAAATTCAGTCTTGTGCTGATCCCGCAATTTCCCGAGCAACAGCTCACCCCTTCGCTTTCCCATCAATTGGAACGATGGGTGCATCGAATTTGCCTGGCGTGGGATTGGCAAGCTGAAGAGATCAATGTCGCCAGCGAATATCTGCATATGGTAATTGAGCTAAACCCCAGCAGCGCACCGGCTGAGGCGGCTGAGCAATTGAAGAGCGACCTTTCACGGCGGATCCTTGAGGCCCATCCCGATTGGGCGGAAGCGATCCCGTCGGGGCGCTTCTTCGCTCGCCCCCACCTTTTGACGGCCGGAACAGAGGTCAGCCGCATCCAGATCCAGACATTTATCGAGACCACCCGCCGCTCCCAAGGCATCGACAACTGAAATAGACGGCGAGATTGCCGATGCTACAATGAGTTCATTCCATTCACCCCCCGGGAGTAAATCGGCATGGGTTCCAAACCAAGACTGTTTCTTATTGATGGTCACGCGCTTGCATATCGCACTTATTTCGCGCTGAACGCCGTCGGCGGCGGCTCCCGCTGGATCACAAGCAAAGGTGAACCCACCGCCGGCACCTATGGGTTCACCTCCGTGATGCTGCGTCTCCTGGAACAGGAACAACCTGAATACCTGGCCGTCTCCTTCGACACCGGTCGAACCTTCCGCGATGACTTATTCCCCGAGTACAAGGCCACCCGGGAGAAGATGCCGGACGACCTGCGCGTGCAGATTGGCCGGATTCGGGAAGTGGTTGCTGCTTTCGGCATCCCGATTTTGGAAGCGGACGGCTACGAAGCCGATGATGTGCTCGGCACGGTCGCCAACCGTGCCGCCGAAAGTGGGGTTCAGGCCATCATCCTGACCGGGGATCGCGACCTGCTCCAATTGGCCAGCGAAAGTATCATCATCCGGTTGGCTGGGCAGAAACTATCCGAAGCGGAGGACTACGGGCCCGAGAAAGTTAAGGAGAAAATGGGTGTTCCTCCCAACCAGATTGTGGACTTCAAGGCATTGATGGGGGACAGCAGCGATAACATCCCCGGCGTGTATGGGATCGGCGAGAAGACCGCCACCAAGCTGCTGGAGCAGTACGGCGATTTGGACACAATTTATGAGCACCTGGAAGAGGTCCAGACCCGTTTCCGTAATAAACTGGCCGAATCCAAAGAGGATGCGTATCTGAGCCGCAAGCTGGCTGCAATTGAGACCCACGTCCCCATCGAATTTGAACTGGAGGATTGCCGGGCCAAGGGCTACAACCGGGATGAGGTCTTCGAGCTCTTCCGAGAGCTTGAGTTTCGAACCTTGATCAACCGCATCCCGGCTGGCCAGGCGGCTGATGCTGGCCAGCAGATGTCACTCTTTGTAAGCAGCCAGGATCACACCCCGGCTGCGACCCAGGATGCGATCATTGTCAATTCGGAACTGGCCCTCCAGGAGATGTTGGACACCCTGGAGACCGCCGGAACTATTTCCTTCGATGTGGAAACCACCAGCACCGATCCTATGCAGGCTGATCTGGTGGGCATATCCCTGGCATCCCGGCCGGACCAGGGCTATTACTTGCCGGTAGGACACCATCCGGAGCACGCGGGCGGGCGCCAGCTTGACACACAACTTGTCATTGAAGCGCTGCGTCCGCTTCTCACCAACTCCGACATTGCGAAGATCGGTCACAACTTAAAGTATGACTATTTGATGCTGGCTCGATATGGGCTCGAGGTCACGCCGCTGACCTTCGACACCATGATTGCAGAATGGCTCTGCGACCCCTCCTCCCGAAACCTGGGCCTGAAGAACCTCGCCTGGGTGAGGCTGGGTGTTGAGATGACCGAGATCGATGAGCTCATTGGCAGCAGGCGGAACCAAAGGACGATGGCTGAGGTGCCCATTAGCAAGGCCACTCCGTATGCCGCCGCCGATGCTGCGGTTTGCCTGGCGTTGATGACGCAGCTCCAGGATGAGCTCCAGGAAAAGGATCAGCTGGACCTGTTTCAGGCGCTTGAGATGCCTTTGGTCCCAATCCTGGCCCAGATGGAGCGCAACGGCATATTGGTGGACGACGACTTCCTGGAAGAATTTGCAGACCAGCTCAACCAGCGATTGGCGGAGATTGAGGCCGAGGTTTATGACCAGGTGGGCCATGAATTCAACCTTAACTCGCCTCAGCAGCTCAGTGAGGTGCTGTTCGAAACGCTGAAGCTGGAGCCGCCCGATCGGACTCGCATGACCGCCTCCGGCTATTACTCGACGGCGGCCTCCGTGCTGGAAGAGCTGCGCGATGTCCATTCGGTGGTTGATCTGGTCTTTGAATATCGCGAAGTGGCGAAACTTAAGTCGACCTACGCGGATGCACTCCGGGATCAAATTCACCCCGAAACTGGCCGTGTGCACACATCCTACAACCAGACCGGATCCGTCACCGGCCGGTTGGCATCCTCCGAGCCCAATCTCCAGAACATCCCCATTCGAACCGAGCTGGGTCGGCAGATCCGGCGAGCCTTCATCGCCAGGCCGGACCACCTGTTCCTGGGCGTCGATTACTCACAAATTGAACTGCGGATCGTCGCCCACATGGCCCAGGATGAGGCCATGATCAAAGCTTTCAAGGAAGACCAGGATATCCACGCCACCACGGCCGCTGCCGTATTCGATGTGGACCTGGATGATGTTTCGGATAACATGCGCCGGCGCGCTAAAGGCGTCAATTTTGGCCTGATCTATGGGATGAGTCCATACGGCCTCACCCGGACGACCGATCTGACCCTGGCGGAATCCGAGGATTTTGTGGCGGCTTACTTTGATCGATTCCCCGGCGTCAAGCGCTATCTTGACCGGACGCGCGAGCAAGCCAAAGTCAAGGGCTACGTTGAGACGTTGCGCGGTCGGCGACGATATTTCCCACAGCTTGAAGAAGGCGGCCCCCCGGTTTCTCAGCAGGCAAAGAATCGAGCCGAGCGGGAGGCCATCAACGCGCCCATCCAGGGAACCGCCGCCGACATCATCAAGGAAGCGATGATCCAGCTCCCCGCGCATCTTGAATCGGAGGGCCTGGACGCCAGGATGCTGCTCCAGGTGCATGATGAGCTTGTGCTGGAGGTTCCTGAATCCCAGCTCGATGAGACGCTTGAACTGGTGCAGCGGGTGATGCAGGGAGCCGAAGAGCTCGCGATTCCACTGAAGACGGAGGCTAAGTGC
>JBKHKF010000279.1:0-4026 GCA_046537745.1 Anaerolineales bacterium
GGTCTTCAACGTCTGCTACCGCTTCATGGGGGAACGTCAGCACGCGGAGGATCAGACCCAAGAAGCGTTCTTGCGGGCTTACAATCGATTGGAGACCTTTCATTTGGGAAAGCCCTTTGGCCCATGGATCCGACAGGTGGCGGCCAACTTGTGTCTGAACATGTTGAAGAGCGAAGGGCCTTACAAGATGCCGCTGGAAGAAGAACGAGCGGTCGCCAGCGAGCAGATCTGGGTGGATCCGGAGGCGAGACGGCTGGAATTGGAACGGGAGGCGCTGGTCCGGCGGGCAATTCTCGCACTACCGTCGCATTACCGGGCGGTGATTGAGCTGAGACACTATGGCGAGCTGAGCTACCGTCAAATAGGCCAGGCGCTGGGTCTGCCGCTCAGTGATGTGCGCAGCCACCTGTACCGGGCGCGACGGGCGCTGGCGGAAGCGCTAGAGGATGAAGATGTCTGAGCATTTCAGCGACGAAGAATTCTATGAATACCTGGACGGCGAGCTGGTCGAAATGGATGCGCGGAGATTGCGGGTTCATATAAAGGAATGCGCTCAGTGCCGGCAGCAGCTGGCGCAGGCGGAGCAATTGTTTGCGAGGGTCGAAAGCCTCCCCGAGTTAGCACTTGAGCGGGATCTGGCCCCTGAGATATTGCAGGAAATTGAAGCGCAGGAAGGGATGAGCCGCAGTCTGCCCTGGTGGATTGCAGCGGAAGCGCTGGCCGCTCTTGCTGTCCTGGTGGGATGGTTGATCGGACAACCGTCTCTGTCCCCGGGACTAAGACAGGCGGCGGAGGCCTTAAACTTGTTCCTGCTGTGGAATCAATGGGCGTGGCCTCAGCGAACGGATTTGCTCCAATGGTTCACAGCTCTCCCCGATCAAGTGGCCGAGCTGTTTTTACGGATGGACCCCAGCAGGCTCTGGAAGCTGGACCTGGCGCTGCCATGGGCGGTGATTATCACTGTCTTGATTGTGCTTTGGCTTCTTGGCAACAGCCTGCTGCTGGCGGATCAGTATTACCGGCTGCATCCCTTCGATGAGGCGCAGCGGAGAAAGGGTGCGAATCATGGGTGAGGAAGGTCGAGCCATCGTACTGGCGCTGCTTAGCGGCGTCGGCCTGACAGGCTTCTTCCTGGCGGTCGGAGCCCTCTTCCCGGGTGTTGTGGAGAGATCCAGACGCGCAGCAGACCGGTCGCCCGGGAGATCCTTCGTCGTCGGGCTGGTGAATTGGGCTTTCCTGGGAGCTCTGGGCCTGGGTTTCAGCGCGCTGGCGGACAGCAGCGGCGTTGACTTCTTTCAGTTATTCGCCGTGCTGGCCTTCAGCCTGCTGGCGATCCTGCTGGCCTACGGCCTCACGGGTTTGAGCCAGCTAACTGGAGCCCGGCTAATTCCGACAGCCCATCCGGTGTGGCAGCATGTGCTCGGCGGCTGGGCCCTGATCCTGGGCGGACTAACGCCATTCGTCGGCTGGTTCTTGCTCTTCCCCTACTTCTCGATCGTTGCAGTTGGCGCCGTCCTGCTGGGATGGGTGCGCTCCCGCGGCCGCCCGCCGCAGGCTCCTCCAGAGACTGAGGTGGGGCTGGAGGTGCAGCAGGAATAGCAAGCCCGTGCATCGCCAAATGCTTTGAGGCGCTGACTGGCTCGGGCTGTCCCCCACCTTGAACAAAGGTTGGTTGCCTGAAAGCCGTCGAAGCATTAATCATCTAATTAACCAGAAAGCTGCCCTTTGGGGCGGCTTTTTCCTTTAGAGCGCGACATTTTCGGTCCTGTTTCTGTATTCAAGCTAGAGCGCACCAAGGAAAGGAAGGTACGTGTGGCTGACGTACACGCGATTTTCGGCACGCTGCTGGCGCTGGGCATCGTGTTTCCCGGCATGCTGCTGGCGTTTTGGCTGTTGTTCCCGTCGATGACGGAGCGGACCAAGGCGCGGATCCAGGACTCCCCGGTGAAATGCTTCGGCACTGGCCTTTTGAGCGCGGTGCTGCTGGCAATTCCGATCACCATATTGCTGGCCATCCCTTTTGGGCCGATCAAAGCGCTGGGCGGTGCGCTGCTCATGGGCGCGCTGGCTTTTGCGGGGCTGGGCGCGGCCGGGATGGCAGGTGCCATGGGCACTGCGCTGCGGGAGCGCAGCCGAGATTCAATGACGGAAGCATCCGCCTTTGTCAGCGGCGCCGTTGCGCTGGAATTGGCGGTCGCCTTTCCCGTCCTGGGTTGGCTATTTTTGCTCCCGATCGTATTCATCGCCAGTCTTGGCGCTTCCACCCTGGGCGCCATATGGCCGCGTCCTTCGAAAGAACGTGGGGCTTTTGTGGCGACTACCGGGGAGTTGGCGCATGAAGCTCAATCGGCGTGAATTTCTGCGCCTGACCGGCTTAATTGGCGCTGGCGCGGCCGTCGCCGGGGCCTGCGCGCCAGCCTACGGCCACCTTGGTGGGGCCTACGAGGCCGGCGCTGACTGGCCCGGGGCGGATTGGGCTACCTTCCAGGCGCTAAATCGGCTGACCTATGGCCCGACTCCGGCTGTGTTGGCGCGGGCTATGGAGATTGGGCTCGAAGGCTGGATCGAAGAGCAGTTGGCGCCGGAGTCGATCGCTGATCGCCCCGCGGACTTGATGCTCCGCGCTTTCGAAGGGCTCGAGATGGAAGCCAATGCGTTGGAAGCGAAGGACCGCCAGGAAGTGGTCGGCCAGCTTCGGGCCGCCACGCTGATCCGTCAGGTATACAGCCGGCGGCAGCTATACGAACGGATGGTTGCCTTCTGGACCGATCATTTCAACATTTCTGTCGATAAGGGTGATTGTTGGTTTCTGAAGGTGGTGGATGACCGGAATGTTGTTCGCGCCCACGCCTTCGATATGTTTGAGCATTTGCTGGCGGCCTCGGCCGAGTCACCGGCCATGCTTGTTTATTTGGATAACCAGGCCAATGTAGCCGGCAACCCGAATGAGAACTACGCCCGTGAGGTGATGGAGCTGCACACGCTCGGGTTGGATGGCGGCTACAGCCAGCGAGATGTGATGGAGCTGTCGCGCTGCCTGACGGGATGGACGGTGAAGGATCATTTCTGGAAAGGGGAATTCAGCTTCAAGCCAGAGATCCACGATCAAGAGGCGAAAGTGGTGTTGGGAAGGACAATCCAGCCCGCTGGAAAAGAGGAAGCCGAGCAGGTCCTCGCCATGTTGGCCAAGAATCAGGCCACCGCGCATCACCTGGCAGAAAAGCTGGTAGCTCGCTTTCTGGTGGACGAACCGCTTGAGCAGGCCCCGTCCGTGGTGGAAGCTGTTGCTGAAACTTTTCAATCCAGCGGAGGGGATACGCGCGCAGTAATGCGGACCTTGCTGTTTGACGGGTTGAGGCTGAGGGCCGGCGCGCTGCCGCCGAAGTTCAAGCGACCGGTCGAGTATGTCACCTCGGCGCTGCGTGGCTTAAGCGCTCAGACGGATGGTGGCGAACCAATCCAGCGCTGGTTGGAGGCGATGGGGCAGCCACCTTTCGCCTGGCCCACGCCCGATGGCCCGCCCGCCAACAGTGCCGCCTGGCAAACCAGTCTGCTGCCCCGCTGGCAGTTCGCGCTGGAGCTGGCGCGCGGCGAGATGGATGGCACCAAACTGCCACTTAACTCCTTGACAGAGGATTTGAAGGTCAAGGAGGGCGAAATTCAAATTGCGGCTCTCAGCCAGCGGTTGTTGGGGCGGGCACCGAGTGTCCAGCTCACTGCCGCAGCTCGGCTGGTCCATAGTGAAGTCGAAGGTGATCCGGACGCTTTTGGAGCCATGGCCGTGGCGGGACTGATCGCTTCGCCGCAATTTCAATGGAGGTAATTGGATGAGTGTATCCAGCCTGGATCGCAGATCATTCTTGAAAGCGATTGCAGCTGCGCCGGCTGCGTTGACCTGGCCGGATTGGATGCCCAGAATGGCATTCAGCGCCGAAGGAGTGTCCCCTCGGGGGGATACGCTGCTGGTGATATTTCTTCGCGGCGCGGCTGACAGCCTCAATATCGTGGTCCCGCACGGTGATGAGG
>JBKHKF010000280.1:0-4021 GCA_046537745.1 Anaerolineales bacterium
GGTGGAGGCCATCGCTCCGCGGCCGAAGCCATTATCGAAGCCCTGAACAAGCACTACCCCGACAGATGTGAGCCGCTGCTCGTAGACGTAATCAAAGATTATCTTCCCAGACCATTAGACATGCTGCCGGAATCCTATCCGATCATGGCTCGGGTGCCGGAAGCCTGGGAGCTGGGCTTTCGATTGCTGGACGGTCGGCGGCGGGGGCAGGCTTTCTCGACGGCTTTCTGGCCTTACATCAAATCCAGGGTTGAACAGTTGGTCCAGGAACAGCCCGCCGATCTGATCGTCTCCGTTCATCCCCTGCTGACGGATCCAGTGCTAAAGGCATGGGGAAAAGATCGGCCGTATTTCATCACGGTCGTCACGGATTTAATCACCGGCCCCGCCCTCTGGTACCACCGCAAAGTTGATTTGACCATCGTGCCGACAGTGGAAGCAAGGCGTCGTGCCATTGATGTGGGTGTACCGGCGGAGCGGGTTCGGGTGATTGGCCTGCCAGTGGCGGAACGATTCACACATCCGGCCGGAGAGCCGGCGCAGCTCCGGCAGGAGCTCGGCTGGCCACAAGACGTGCCGCTGGTGCTGCTGGTGGGCGGCGCCGAGGGGATGGGGCCTTTGTATCAAACGGCCCGGGCGATCGCCCGGCTGAAGGGTGATTTTGCATTGGCAGTGGTGGCGGGTCGCAATGAAGGGCTGAAGCGACGGCTGGAAGCAGTCGATTGGGAAGTGCCGACGATCATCCACGGTTTTGAGCGCGAGATGCATAAGCTGATGCAGGCGGCGACATTGCTGGTTACCAAGGCAGGTCCGGGGACCATTACCGAGGCACTTAACGCAGGTCTTCCCATGGTGTTGTACAGTCGGATCCCTGGACAAGAGGACGGGAACGTGGACTACGTTGTCGATAAATCCGTGGGAACCTGGGCACCAAGCCCGCAGGCCACGGCCGGCGCGGTTCGGACCTGGCTTTCTTCTCCCTCCAGGCTGGCGGAGGCTTCAAAGGCCTGTAAAGAGATGGCGCGACCTCAGGCGGCCGTAGAAATCGCTGAAATACTCATCAGCAATCTGGGAAAAAGGGAAACCGGGCCAAACGGAAAAAATCCGCTGCCCGGCTGATCCCGTCTGGCCACTGCACTTCAAATACTTAGAAGTTGGCCACCACGTTGCTGAACATGTTCCCGACTCCAGAACCGAATAGGGCGACGAGCACGATCACTGCAATCCCAATGAGCAGAATAATCATGGCGTACTCGACCAGGCCCTGGCCTCGGGGGAGAAAATGAAACATAAAAGACCCCCGATGCAGTAAATAATCCGAACAAGAATTATGCATTTAGTATAGGCTAGATTCGAGATGGTTCAATACCCTCCAAGGGTACTAGTGTGATATGTAACATATCTGTAAGGTGAAATTTGGCCCTAATCATGAAATGGGAGCGCTTTGTATAAACTGATTCTGGTGTTTCGGGCCCTCGAAGGCGTAAACATGGATGCCATTGAACATCGGTGGAGCCATGAGTTTGTCCCGCAGGTCGAACAGATGCCCGGATTAAGGCGAGTTTCCATCAGCCGTGTCCACCGCACCATCACGCCTGAAGCGAATATCCATTTGATACACGAACTGTACTTTGATGACTTGGAGTCGCTGGATGAGGCGATGAGTTCGGAGATTGGGCAGCAGGCAGGGCAACTCCTCATGGCTATTGCCGGCGGGGTGGTGCGCGTGTATTTCGCCGAACATCTGGAGGACGCGCCGAATCCACCGGTCGGTGACCAGGCTGTGGAAAAGGATTGATTTAGGACATGCAGAAAAAGACCAAGGAAGATCTGCGCCAATACATGAATAGCCATGGGATGGAGACTGAACTAATCGATCTCCCATCTGAGGTGAAAACAGTCCTTCAGGCAGCGGAAGCGGTTGGAGCGGATGAAGGGCAAATTGCAAAGTCGCTGCTCTTCCTGGCGGAGGATCGCCCGGTGCTGGTGATCGCGCTGGGTTCCGGCCGGGTGGACACGGCATTAATCGCGAGCTATTTCGGTATTAAGCCCGGCGGCCTGAAACTTGCCTCGCCGGATAAGGCGCTGGAAGTGACGGGCTATACGGTCGGAGCCGTGCCGCCCTTCGGCCACCGCCACGATATTGAGACTCTCATTGATCAAAGGATGAAGGAAATAACTGTGGTGTATGCGGGCGGCGGATCCCGCTCAACGCTGATTCGGATGGATCCGGAGGTGCTCATCGAGCACTCGCAGGGCCGGCTTGTCGACCTCGAATCGAGCTCGATGGGCGGAAAATGAGCATTCGCCTTCGCCATGCTTCGGATCCCATCCGCCGCTGGCTGTTGTTGACCAGCGCTGTGATCCTGGTTCTGGGTGCGGTGATCGCCTATTTTTATTTCGAAGATGGACCAGGCCGAGCCGCTGGCCGCTTCAGCCGTGTACGGCAGTATTGGTCGAATCCGGAATCTCATCAGGATTGGGCCATCGAAGCCGGCGACCGCTGCGGCGAGGCGCCATTTCTCTATCCGACAAGCGGTGTCATTGGCTTTCTCTGGGGCGATACTTTCCGTCCGGGCCATACGCATCAGGGTTTGGACATTTTCGGCCCGACTGGACCCGATGGGCTGGGTGAGACTCCGGTTGTGGCAGCTTACGATGGCTACCTGACCCGCCTGCCCGAATGGCGTTCAGCCGTCATCATCCGACACCCGCAGGACCCGCTTCAACCGGGGCGTCAGATCTGGACCTTTTATACTCACATGGCCGACGAGCAGGGGAATTCCTTTATTGAAGAGGCGTTTCCCGCAGGCACACATGATGCTTATGTCCGGGCTGGCACGCTGTTGGGCTATCAAGGCAATTTCTCTGGCGATACCACCAGCCCGACAGGTATGCATTTGCATTTTTCCATCGTGCTGGATGATGGGCAGGGTCGATTTCGCAACGAGCTTGAGATAAGGAACACGCTGGATCCCACCCCTTACCTCGGTTTCGCGGTCAACGCAGACCAGGTCGAAGGGCCTCCGCCCACCTGTCCTGCATAAAGGCTCTCCCCCATTTCCATGCGCTGGCTTGCGGTGGTATAACCGAGCCGGGCACAGCTTTCCCCAATGAGGAATGATGCGAGATTTTGCGAACAAGGTTGTATTGATAACGGGCGCTGGCCGAAGCATTGGTCGGGCCACCGCCCTGGCCTTTGGACGGGCCGGCGCGGCGGTTGCAATCAATGATATTTCCCCCGATCACCTCCACACCACGCTCCAGGCGTTGCAGGAATTGGAGGTGGAGGCCGAAGCTTACAGCGTTGATGTTTCTAAAAAAATGCAGATCCAATCCATGATCGAATCGGCGCGCGATCGATTTGGTCGAATCGATGTCCTTGTGAACAGCGAGGCTGTCCGACCGGTGGCTAGCCTGTTGAAGATGGATGAGTGGGATTGGGATCGTACCGTTGCAGTGAACTTGAAAGGCCCCTTCTTGATGACTCAGTCGGTGGGACGGGTGATGGCGGATCAAGGCAGTGGGGTGATCATTAATATTGGCTCCGCCCGCGCACTGGCGCATGGATCGCCGGATCGGGTCGCATTTGTGGCGAGTAAGATGGGGTTGCTGGGTCTCACCCGGGAGTCTGCTCGTGAACTGGCGGAGTTCGGCATCCGGGTGAACGCAGTCTGTCCAGGAGACATGGATGATGAAATGGACGGATCGAAGAAAGGCGGTGGCGGAGGTACCGGAGGCATACCGCTGGGCCGTCTGGGTGATCCGGAGGAGGTCGCGGAAATGGTGCTGTTTCTGGCATCGGAGCGCGCGAGCTATCTAACCGGGCAGTCTATCCATGTCGACGGCGGCATGGTGATGTGCTGAAAACCAGAATGACGGAAAGGCTACCTTTTTGGATGAACTGAAGGAATATCTGGCGGTGCTGGCTGAGGAGTTTCGAAGTCAGCCGGCCCGTTGGTTAGAGGCAATCGAGAGTCTGGACCAGGAAACGCTGGCGGTTCGAAGCGAGGCCGACGCG
>JBKHKF010000014.1:0-16420 GCA_046537745.1 Anaerolineales bacterium
CATCGACCCATCGCTGTATGCGCTCAGCCCACGGTTCAAGCTTCTCACGGCCATACTGACCCACATACTTCTCGCGGGAACCGTGGAAGCGAAGGTAAACGATGTCCCCCGTGACCCAGCGTGGGCACTCCAGCTCAGGCATGGCAAAAATCACGAAGCCCAAGCCCGCTTCTTGCAGCGCCGACTTGACCTCCTCTTGAAACCAGTCGGGGTCCCTGAACTCAAACACGTGCGTTATATCCTCAGGTATCAGCGCAGCAAAGGAGCGGAGCCGCTCTGGATTTGCGTGCCAGTTCGGAGGGAGCTGCCAGAGGATTGGGCCTAGATGCCGCTCAAGGATACGAACTCGATCGATGAAATTCGCCACCGATTCCGCCGGATCATTGAGTTTTTTCATATGGGTGATATAGCGGTTCGCCTTGACCGCATAGGTGAAATCCCCAGGAGCCTGTTCTCGCCAAGCCTGAAACTGCGATTCCTCCGGGAGTTGATAGAAGGTGTTGTTGATTTCTACGGTGTCAAAGGTGTCGGCAAAATGCCCGAACCAGTCTTCCTGCGGCAAATCTTCGGGGTAGAAAGGTCCCTGCCAATGATCATAGACCCAGCCCGATGTGCCGATGTGCACCCGATCTTCCTGCTCCACAAGTCCTCATCCTCGTGTCAGCTTTAGACGCGAAACGCGCGGGCCATCTCACGTGTGCTCCACGCCTCTGCTTTTCATTATGCCAAAGGGGGATTTGTGCCCGGCTATGGGGGGGAGGACCAGGAGGCTACCGACGATGAGTCCCACATTACCACCGCGCCGGAATTTAAGGCATTGCATTTGTAATTAAAGGGGCCAGGGGTAAGCGAACACGTTATCGATGGCTTCAGCTGAAAGTGAAGATGAGCGGCGTCGCTAAAGCTTCACCGCCAGCACAACCGCGACAGGCAAGCCGACCATGCTGAACCTTCGGTCGCGAATGACCTGGAAGCCCGCCCTTTCGAGCTCTTGCACCGGCCAAATCGGCCGGCAATCAGCATAACGGGGAAAATGCTGGTGAAACCATTCATACATCCTGGTCATCAGATTGGCCGGCTGCTCCTTTGCCATGGAGACAAGTGCAAAGCGTCCACCCTCTTTCAGCGTCCATCTGCATCTGTCCAGCACAGCCTGGATCTCGGGCGTGTCGAACAGCTCCAGCGTGAAGCTGGCGAAGAGACCGTCAAAGACCTCCCCGGCCAGGGGAAGCCGGGCTGCATCCCCGCAAATCAATTGCGCGCCTCGCTCGATGTCCTGACGATCCAGCCTGGATTTAGTCTGACTCAGCATGCCCATGGAGATATCCAACGCAGCCACGCGGCCCGAGGGACCTACTGACTTCGCCATCGCAGCGACCCCATGCCCTGTGCCCGGACCAAGCTCGAGCAGCCGCTCACCAGGCCGCGGATTCAGCATCTCCAACCCGATCTCCCGGTACTTTCCCTCGAAGGGCTCAGCCACCAGGTCGTACCAGCGGCTCAGCTTATTGTAGGAGGCCTGCGCCTCCTCTTTCGAGCGGACAACCCTGCTTATCGGCGGCGTCGGTCGGCGCCCACTTGGCTCGCTACCCTCAGCCCGCTGTTCGGCTCCTGAGGTCATCGTCGGAATCGTCCGTTTTCTACGTTGCCAATTGCCATATCATTATGTGATATTTTTCACTATATATTGGGAGCGGCGGCCTTTACAGACTTGCCATTTGACGCCCCTGCCCCCTGGACTTATGATACCGCCAGTTTTCTAAGCGACCTGGAACTTCGAGGTGAAGGATGGAAGTCGGTTTGGTTCGCAGCATTGACATTCAATCCGAGATGGAGCAATCCTACTTGGATTACGCCATGAGCGTGATCGTATCGCGGGCGCTGCCCGACGCGCGCGACGGCTTAAAGCCAGTCCACCGGCGGATCCTGTTCGCGCTGCACGAGATGGGCATCCGGCCGGATACGCCCTTCCGAAAATCCGCCCGCATCGTCGGTGAGGTGCTGGGTAAGTACCACCCTCATGGAGACATGGCGGTGTATGACGCCATGGCCCGGCTGGCCCAGGATTTCTCCGTCCGCTATCCCCTGGTCGAAGGCCAGGGCAACTTCGGCTCCATCGACGGCGACCCGCCTGCAGCCATGCGCTACACCGAAGCACGCATGACGGAGATGGCCGTCGATATGCTGGCGGACATCGAGAAGGACACCGTCGATTTTGACAACAACTTCGATGGCTCGATGAAAGAGCCATCCGTGCTGCCGGCCTCGGTCCCAAACCACCTGATCAATGGCGCCACCGGCATCGCGGTGGGCATGTCCACTTCCATCCCGCCGCACAACCTGGACGAGGTGGTGAACGCGCTGGTCCACATTCTGGAAAACTGGACCAAGCGCGACGAGATCAGCCTCGAGGATTTATTGGAGTTCATCGAAGGGCCGGATTTCCCCACCGGCGGTATTATCCTGCGCGATAAGAAAGAGGGCGAGGGGATGATCTCGGCCTACGCCACCGGGCGCGGCAAGATCACGCTGCAGGCTCGAGCCCATTTTGAGGAGATGGGCCGCGGGCGCACCCGGATCATCGTCACCGAACTCCCTTATCAAACCAACAAGACCAATCTGCTGGAAAAAATCGCGGATCTGGCCCGCGACGGCAGGCTCGAGGGCCTGACCGACCTGCGTGATGAATCTGACCGCCGGGGCATGCGCATTGTGCTGGAGCTGGCCAAATCGGCCAACCCGGAGAAGATCCTTTCCAAGCTGTACAAACGCACTACCATGCAGGGCACTTTCAGCATGATCATGCTGGCGTTGGTGGATGGACAGCCCCGGCTGCTCAGCCTGAAGCAATCGCTCATCGTCTACCTGGAGCACCGCCACGAAATCGTACGGCGGCGCAGTGAATACGACCTGGCCAAAGCCGAGGATCGTGCTCATGTCCTGGAGGGCTTGCTTACGGCGCTGGATAACCTGGATGAAGTGATTGAAATCATTCGCAAATCCAAGGATGTGCCGCAAGCCCGCACACGTCTCCAGAAAGGGCTCGAGCTAACCGAGGTACAAGCCCAGGCCATCCTGGATATGCCCCTACGACGCCTGGCCAACCTTGAGCAGAAGAAGATCAAGCAAGAGCACAAGGAAGTCGTCAAGCGAATAAAGGAACTGAAAGCCATTCTGAAATCTGACAAGAAGATGCGGCAGGTTATCATCGACGAGTTGAAGGCCGTCAAAGATAAATATGGCGATAGACGGCGCACCTACATCGTCGGTCGAGGCAGAGCCAAGAGCGCCGCACCGTTGACCGCTTCGGACCTGGCGCCGGCCAAGGACACCTGGGTAGTGCTGACCAAGAAAGGCCTTCTCTCACGCACAACTACCGCCCGCATCCCGCGAATTTCCGGTCGCTCGGCGCCTGAGCTGGTCATCGGCGCCAACGTCCAGGATCGACTGTTCCTGTTCGACGGCCAGGGTGAGGGCGGCGCGCTGGCAGTGCACACCATCCCGGAAACCGACGAGCAGGAAAAGGGCACCCCCTTCGCATCCCTGTGTGGGCTGCCCACCGACGCCGAAGTTGTGACGGGTATTTCGGTGCCAGAAGAGCTTTTTGGCGATGAGGAGAAAGAGAGCTTCCTTCTTTTCGCCACCCGGGAGGCCATGGTTAAAAAGAGCAGCCTGTCGGAGTTCCCAGGGCCTTCAGCCAAATCCTTCCAGGCGGTCAAGATCAACAAGGGCGACGAACTCGGCTGGGTAGGGTTGACGACGGGTGAGAATGAAATCCTTTTGATCAGCAGCGATGGCATGGCCATTCGATTCTCGGAGGAGGGTGTTCGCCCGATGGGCATGTCCGCCGCTGGAGTCAACGGCATGAAGCTGGAGAAAGGGGCTCATCTGGTCTGCATGGATGTGGTTCGCCCTGGGTCCTTCGCCTTGATGTTGAGCAAAGATGGGCGCGGCAAACGCACCGCCATCAAACAGTTCCCAGATCAAGGGCGCTACGGCAAAGGTGTGCTGGCCTGGGCCTCCGATGATGAAGTGATGTTGGTAGGTGCAATGCTGGGAGAGGAAACCGATCGCGCCACCGCCGTGCTCTCTCGAAAGGCCGATCGCTCCATCCGAATCGGTGATGTGGCTCGCAAGGGACGCACCAACGCAGGCGTTGAACTCTTTGATATGGCGAAGAACGACCGAGTTAAGAAGCTGCAGCCCATTCTTCCCCGCGGCGTGCGCATCGAGAAGTAACCCCGACAGCCCTTTGCCTGGCACGCTGTCGGGTAGGCTGAAAATTGGATGTGAACTTATTGGGACTCGCCGGAGTTGGTTTCGTAAACGATCTGATTTTCAAAGGTGGTATCGACGCTGGCCGGAACGATCCTGGAACCCCGGCGCAGCGTGCCTTCGTAAGCCACTTCCCCGCCATGGGCAACCCATCGGTCAAGTGTGAAGGCCAGCGGCCCTACTGCCGGAATCCATTCGCCGTTGTAACGGCGGGCCATGTGGAAGTGGGTGCCCGTCGCCCGTCCACCGTCGCAGGATGGATGCCCTAACCGATCACCCTGACTGACCTCGGTGCCGGCGGGGATCAACGTGTCATTTTCCATGTGAAAGAACAGCAGGCTCCAGCCAGTTCGATCGTCCCCATCGCCATCCAAATCGAGCATCAGGAGCGCCTTGCCACTGCGCGTGACCACCCCATCCGCCGGCGCCGCGACCCATTCACGAGAAGGAGTGCAACCTCCCACAACGGCCGGCGGGGCGAAATCCAGAGCGCCCCAGGGCAACCCATCGCCCCAGGTAGGGTGAGGTCCACCTGTGAAGTCCCAGATCCGACCGGGCACGAAGGGCAGGGCCAGTTCGGGCTGTTGAAGATTACCCGGGATCAGGTTCTCTTCGAATGCGAAGGGATCACCCCACAGATCCCGGTAGGTTCGCTGAAACCCTTCGGATACGATTTGCTGATCAAACTGCTCTTTCTCATACAGTCCCGCCAGCAGATACTGGACGGCGACAGTGCCTGCGTTCTGCCACGGATCAGGCCGGACCAAGAAGCCGTCCACAGTCTCAAAATCCCGGATGCGCCCGGTGCGCCATCCGTAATAGCCATCGTTGATCCGTTCGGCGGCCCACAGCAGCTGGCGGTAAAGGCCCTGGCTCCTTGTCTCTTCCAATCCGAGGGGGTAGGTTTCGAACCGCTCCTCCTCCGGGAAAGGCTGGGTCAGCGCATGGCTTTGATGCTCGAGGATCGTCAATAGAAGGCGGGGATGGATGGAGTAGTTCATCGCCACCGTCTCAACCACTTGCCACGATTCCCGCTGTTCGCCAAAGGCGAAGTCATTCATCGTTGAAAGAAATCCAGGACGCCCCAGCACAGCCTGCCTCAATCTAAAGTCCACCGCAGTCGGGCCATTCACCACCTCGCTGTCCGGCAGAATCTTAAACGGGGTGCCGGTGATCGGCAGATGGTAGGCGGGGATCTCCATCGGGAAGCCCGCCGGCAGCGTCGTAACCGCCTCGGGCAAGGAGGGGTTCGCCATGCGGATGAGTTCAACAGTGGTATTGAAATGAACAGCCAGCGCCGGCAGTGTGTCGCCAGCCTGAGCTTGATATGGAAGCTTTTCACCCGGCGGGAAGACCGTGCGTGTGGGCATCGGCGTGGCACCCACCTCGACCGTCGAAGTTGGCAGCGGTGTCGGCGTTGGTGTGATCGCCGGGGTCTCCGGCATGCAGGCACCTGCTCCCAATGAGACCAGTAGTATAAAGATTAGATATCGCAAGCGTCTTCTTATCATCGGATGATGTAGGTTTCACTTGAAGCACATGGGCAGGCGAGGATCGTATCTGTCCCGTTCACAAGCGCACCCTGGTAGGGCTTGGTCCCCGCTCGCGCCACCCATCCACTCATCTCAAAAGGCAGCGGACCGTCGGCCAAAATCCATTCCCCATTGTACTTGCGCACAATGTGCACGTGAGTTCCAGTTGAAATGCCGCCCTCGCAGGAAGGATGGCCGATCAAATCACCCTGCTCCACAAAGCTGCCGGCTGGCACTCTACCCCGGGAATCTATATGTAAATAAATGAGAACCCAGCCGGTTTGCTCCCTGCCATCCCCGTCTAAATCAAGCACAACCACACCGCCGCCGCTCCGCAGCACCAGGCCTGGCGCAGCCGCCAGCACCCATTCATCGGATCGAGCGCAGCCGGATTCCACCGAGGGGGGCGCGAAGTCAAGGGCAGCCCAGGCGGCTTCTCTTTCCCAGGCGCCGTGGGGGCCGCCGGTGAAGGCCCAAATATGACCGGGCAGAAAGGGCAGAATCATTTCGGGTTGCCGCACGCCCGGCTCGAAGAGTGGGTGTTGGTACTGCCACGGATCCCCAAAGAAGGATCGGTAAACCTCGGCGAGACCCGTCGGGCTGACCGCCTCCGCCCAGGCACGAGGTTCCATCTCTGTAGCCAAAAAGGCCTGCAGCGCTGCGGTCCCGGCGTTGATCTCCGGCGCCAGCCGCACAGTTGTACCGTCCTCGAAGCTTATTTCCGTCAAGGTCCCGGCGCGCCAGGAATAATAACCTTCCCCCATAGCGTTGGCCAGCCACGTGAGCTGGCGGAAAAGTCCCATGGTCTCCGGATCTTTGTGACCGAGCGGATAGGTGAATTCGTCTCCTGTCGGTCGGGCAGGATCCGTCACCCAGCCGGTCATGTATTCCAGCATGGCCAGCAGCAGCCTGGGATTAACGGAATTATCCCGGGCTGCCAGCGCCACCACCTCAGGGCCCGAGTGCCAGTCACCGTGGACGTACTCCTGGTAGTTCGATAGATAACCGCCATGCTGACGAGCAAAGGCTACCGGGTCAAAGTCCACTGCATGAGGCGAAAAGACAAACTCGCTATCCGGAATGATCTTTTCCGCCGGGCCCGTCGGACCCAGTCGCCTCGGGATCAGCAGGAGCTGATCCTGATTCAGCAGCGATCGTTCATCCGGCAGTGTGCCCCCAGTCGCTTCGATCTCCTCCGGCAGCACGGCAAATCGAATGGACAGCGAATTGATCGTGTCTCCCGGCTGCACCTGGTAGACGATGGTCTCGGGGGAGGATTCGTCGATCAGTGTTGGCGTTGGTGGCGGCGTGGGCGAGACCGGCACTTCGGGCTGACCGGGTGTCGGCGTGACCGTCGCCGCCGGGCTTGGCTCAGGGGTGGGCGTGACTGGCGGATCGGTTGGAAGGACGGTCGGCTCGGTCGTCGGAAGGTCCGTGGGGACCGCCGCTGCCGTCACAGAAACATCGGCGCGGCTGCAGGCCAAGCCGGCAATCCATAAGGCCGCCAGCGGCAGAAGCATGGTCCAAAACCTCTTCGGGTTCGTGAAGCCTGTTCGCAATCTCACCGGCTGATCTGGTTCCCCTCCGCCCGGCAGGAGCAAGCCTCCAGCGTCACACCGTTGCGCGTCAGCGTGCCATCGTATTCCCGACCCGTTCCTGCTGAAACCCAGCCATCCATCACAAAGGGTAAATCGCCATCGGCCTCAATCCATACCCCATTGTATTTACGAGTTATATGCAGATGGGTGCCGCTGGAAACCCCGCCTTCGCAGGAGGGATGGCCGATCCGATCGCCCGCCTGCAACTCAACCCCGGCCTCGACCCGATCGCGCGATTCCACATGCAAGTACACAACAACCCAGCCCGTGCCCTCATGGAGGTCATCGTCCAGTGACTGCACAACCAAACCTTCATCAGTGCGAAGAACGGGCCCATCGGCCACAGCCGTCACCCAGGCGTTGGAAAGCACACAGCCCAGGGCATAGCCAGGAGGCGCGAAGTCCAGCCCCGCCCAAGCCGAGCCCTCTCCCCAGGCGCCATGAGGTCCACTCGTAAAGGACCATGTAGCGCCATCTTCAAAGGGAAGCTGCATCAGCGGCTGCTCAAGCTCCGCAGGCACCAGCGGCTCCACCGCCCACTGGAAGGGATCGCCGAAGTAGGTCTGGTACACGGCAATAAATCCATCCTCGCCCACCGCGTGCTCCCATTCCGTATAGAAGTACAGCTTGGAAAATAAATACTGCAGCCCCACGGTCCCCGCGTTCAGGCCAGGCCCTGGCGGGGCAACCTTTCCATCCGGAAAAATGTACGGCCCCTGCCAGCCCGCTCGCCAACGATAAAAGCCGGTGTTTAGCTGATCCGCCGCCCAGGAAAGCTGGGAGAACAGACCTTCATACTGCGGATCGACATAGCCAAGTGGATACAACGCAGCCTCCAGCGGTACTTCCGCCTGCGTCAACCAGCCACCCTGATACTCCAGCAGGGTCAGCAGCACGCGAGGGTTCACGGAATATCGTCGGGCCACCAGCTCAACGATCTCGCCCCCGCTCATCCGCTCCCCATCTACCTCCTCCCGGTAGGTGGCCAGCTTGCCACCCCAAGCCTCGGATTCCGCCTTCGCATCGAAGAAGGCAGTGGACGGACCGTAAATTAATTCGGCATCCGGAATGAGCTTGACCTTTGGACCTGTGGGCAAGGGCTCAGAGGCCGGCACCAACAGGTACTGGCCGACAGCGAGATAATTGGGGTTATAGATCCCGTTGGCCGTCATCAGCTGCTCCACACCCACGCCATATCGCCAGGCGATGGCTGCCAGTGAATCCCCTGGCTGCACAATATAGAAATCGCTTTCGGTCCGGAAAGTCGGGGGCTCTCGAACCGGATCGGGAGTCGGTGATGGGCGGCTCTCGCCCTCCGCGGGCGACGTCGGGAATAGCGCCATAAGAGGATCCATCGTTGGCTGAACGGTTGGTGTGGAGGTCGGCACGGCCTTTGGCGGCTCGCCGATCCATGGCGGCAGCACCTGACCAGAGCCTGTCGGTGCGCTGGCCTGAGAACACCCAACCAACAGCACCAGCAATAGGAGCCCCGCCCCTGAATAAAAAGGGGACCCCGGCTTTTCCAAAACCTCCTCCACCAAGCCCAAGAGGAATCTAATTCCGCTCGAGAGGTGGCTTGCCCTGAGAAATCCTCTCATCGTCCACACAGCAGATGTCGATATCTATACCTACGTTGTCTGTTTGTCAGATTAAATACCCCTAGCCAGCTTGCCGCGGCTGGCCAAACTCAGGCTGAAACCCACCTGTTTAGTTTCAAGAATCATGCCGTTGTGCCCTACGCGGGCAACTTTACCACAAAGCAGGCCAACCGGTATGGATCCTAGACATTCGTTGGGGTTTGAGGGAGTGCTGAGGGGGGCTGTCGAAGGGTCAGAGAAGCTTCTGCATGATCTCGGCTGGCTCGGAGACTTGTCGCAAATTTCCTTCATGATCGACATAAGACCAATTTCCAGGGTCATCCGCCATGAATTCATAACCATGGCTCTCATACAGCTGGCGAGCTCGCGGATTATCCTTCGCCACCGCGATGACCGCACGCTCAAAAGCACGCTCCCGCAACTCCCGCTCGGCCGCCGAGAGCAGCATGGTCCCAATCCCCTGGTTGCGGTAGGCCGGCCGCACCCTGAAGGAGTACAAGTAGCCTGAATAGCCGCCATCAGCCAGTTTTCCACTACGACTCTGTAGCTGGATGAAGATCTGGCCAACCAGCTCATCATTGACCTCCGCAATAAGCAGGATGCGGCGCCCGCGCTGGGCTTCATCCATTGCACGCCGGTAGAGCCTTCGAAAGTGCTTATAGCGACCTTCCCATTCCAGCGCCTTAAGATCGTCCTCGGTCGCCTCACGGATACGGACGGCCAGCTGATCAACCATGGGTTCGCTCCGCCTCAACCAGCTTCGCCAGCAGTTCCTCCTCCTGCGCCTGATTCTCAACCTCGCCGTTCAGCCATGCCTTTCGAAGCGCCTCAAGGATCCGACTGTAAGCTGGTCCTGGTGGCAGACCTAGCTCCTTCAACCGCGTGCCGTCCGCCAATGGCTCAACGTGACGCCAATCAGTGAGGTAGCGTTCGATCGCAGCTCGGACATCTGGCTGATCCGCTGATGCCAGCCAGGCGGCAGCCAAACCCTTTTGCTCCTGACCCTCCATGATTTCAACCAGTTGGCTCGGCCTGGCTCCGGGAACCATCTCCGGAAGCAACCTCCGGGTTTCAATCGCATCCAGAATGGCATCCCGCTGCGCCCCTGGGATTTGAAGACGCTGGCAGGCTGACTCCGCCTGGGCTTGCGGCAGCCGAATAAGCCACAAGGCGTAGTAGAGGAACTCAAGGGATGCCTTTTCCTCGATTAATTCATTGATCGCTGGATCATCCCTTCTCGCCTCCTGCCACCGCTCCTCCAACCAGGTGTCCCACACCAGCTTCGGATGGATGGCCTGCAGCAAGCCTAAGGAATCGAGTCTCTCCATAATAGCAAAGAGAGCATCCTCCCGGAAGATCAAAGAAATCTCGCTCCAAATCCGATCCCCGCTTACTCGATCGAGCAATGGAATGGCTTCTTGGAGAAGCTCCATCGTTCGAGATTCGATCTCAAAGCCCAGACGCTGCTCCAGTCGAACGGCTCGCAGCATACGCGTGGGATCATCGACGAAGCTGAGTGAGTGCAGCACCCGGATCAAACCCTGCTTCAGATCCTGACCACCGCCCCAATGATCCAGCATCTGCCCGTAGTAGGGACCATCCAATCGAAGCGCCAATGTATTGATGGTGAAATCTCGCCTGTGCAGATCGAGCTTGATGCTGCCCCGCTCGACCGTGGGCAAGGCTGTCGGATGCTGATAAAACTCATTTCGCGCGGTCACAAAATCGATGCTGCCGGGGAGGGTATCCACGGAAAGGCTGCGTGCCTGGAGCATCTCCTGCAGCGCCTCCGATTCCAGGTCAAGGATCCATTTTGCTGTGCCGAACCGTCGGTGACTGCTGACAGATCCGCCGAAGTGTTCAGCCAGAGCCTTCGCCAGTTTGATGGCGTCGCCTTCGGTAACCAGGTCGAAATCGACGCTGGGGTTGCCCAGCAACAGATCCCGGACAAAACCACCGACGATATACAAGGCAACTTCACGCCGCTCCGCTTCCTCGGCGATCCGCTTCAACAGTGCCAACCGATCCGGCGGAAGTGCCGCCTCCAACTGATCGGCTAAGTTAACCTGCTCCGGCTTGCCCGAACCCTCCGCCAGCGTCCTGAGAAGATCGGTTCGGGTCACAATCCCGATAATCTCATCAGTCTCCTCATCCGCCACCGGCACCTGCCCCCAATCATGTCGGATCATCTGGCGCTGGAGTAGTTCAATGGAGTCGGAGGGGGTGACCACAAGCTCACCGGCTTTCATGACGCGGGACACCGGGCGACTGCCCATCCCGTGGGACATCGCCCGATCCACGGCCCGCCGGGTCAGAAGGCCGACGACCTGACGCCCATCCACCACCGGGTAGCCCTCATGACCCGACCGCTGCATTCGATCCGCGGCCGCCTCCACCTTGGTGTCCGGGGAAAGCAGCTGAGGTCCGCGCGACATGATCTGGCTCACCGTAACCGGCGGCTCAATGATCTCCGGGAGCCGTTCCATGAGCTCCTGCCGCACTCCCTCCAGTTCGCGATCGCGGATAAGTGCCGCGGCCGCCCGATCATGACCACCACCGCCAAAAGCCTCAGCCACCCGTGAAACGTCGATATCATCGCTGGTCGATCGAGCGACCATTTGGACGTGATTTTCCATTTCCACCAGAACGAAAAGACCAGCCGGATCGTAGACATCGCGAAGCTTATGAGCCAGGGTTGAAATCTCATCAACCATGCCGGGCGCTCGCCCGCAGGCAATGACCACCGAAAGCCCCTGGAATTCGTGGGTCTCCGCCCGCTCCAGCAATCGCTCGTAGAGCGCCCGCTGCTCCTTGGATAGTGGATGGTTGAGAAAGTCGTCCGCGATAGAAAGATTGGCGCCTGACTCCAACAACCATGCGGCCGCCATCAAATCTCGGGCTGTGGTGCTCGCGTAAGACAGCGAGCCGGTATCTTCGTAAATACCCAGAAGGAGCAGCGTCGCTCCCACCCAATCCACCTCGGCGGCAGATTCTTTAAGCTGCTCCACCAAAATTGTCGTGGTGGCGCCGACCTTCTGCAGATGGGTGGACCAATCCGCCTCTATCTTTTCATCTGCGGAGTGGTGATCCACCACGTGGATATTTGTGGCCTCGGAGGCGCCCTTGACGGAGGGCAGGGACTGAGTGTCCACCAGCGTAATGTGTTCAACTTTGGTCCGATCGAGGTCGTCGAACTCAATGAAGGGCAGTTCTTCGCCGTAAAGTGTGAGGAAGCCGCGGACGTTCCGATTCAGCCGGTGTGGCAGAACCGGCATTGCCTGCCGGTCCAAGAGGTGAACGGCAAAGCTGGCTGCGATGCCGTCAAAATCAGCCTGTTCATGTGTCAAAACGAGATGCATGGCTCCGTCCGCCGTCCGTCGGCATAGCCGAGAGTTTATTCTTGCTCGACTCGCACGCTTCCGCCCCGGCGATTATACATCGGGGCGGAATGCTCACCGCTCGAATGAATGGAGGCTATCCGGGGGGTGGCGTTGGGACCGGAGTATCCGTTGGGGTAGGGGTCAGCGTGGGCGAGGGCGTGCGCGTCGGCGTAGGCGTTGGAATGCGGGCTCGGCGGATCTCCTCCAACGCCAATCCCAGCGCCAGTTCCGGATCGCCGCCATCCGCCACCACCAAACGTATCGCGGTGGAAAGCTCTCGGCGGATCCGATCGTCCTCCAAAACGCTCGTGAGCGGAACGCCGGCATTCAAAACTCGCATGGCCTGCTGCATGGCGTCCTCCTGCAGATCGACGGAGGTGAGAGCGGGCAAGTGCTTGACCCCGCGAGCCTGGCTGAGAAAGCGCTGATTCTCGGGCGCAAGCATAAAAGTAGCAAAGGACCAGGCAGCTTCAAAGTCCTGATCCGAGGACCAGGTAGGGAAGTAGGCGTTCTCAGTCCATACCGCCCCCTCAAGCGGTTCGCCAGTTGGTTCATACAGCGGCCATGAATCAACCGCGAGCAGCTCTTCTCCCAGCGCCTGCTGGAGCTGAACCATGCGGCTGGTTGATTCCATCAGCCACATGGTTTCACCCTGGAGGAACAGTTCAAGGTCCTCATCACTGTCGAACACCGCCGGACCAGCCTTGCCGAGTCTGTCCAGCAAGCGAAGCCAGCACAATCCCGCCGGCTGGCTGATGGGAACGACGGATGGATCAGGGTCGATCACACCGTTGCAGGTGGAGACCATCGGCGCCGCGATTCGATAACCAAGGTCAAAACTGCTTCCCTGGCCGGCTTCCAGTCGAGCTTGCTGGGAAAGCTGAACCATGTTCGCAACAGTGGTCGCCGGTTCCTCGGCCAGCGCCCGGTTGCGGTAGAGCACCGTCCCGTGCAGCTCCAATGGCAGGCCAATGACCGCCGAGCTTCTCTCAACCTGACTCAGTGCGAAGGGATGAAGGGCCTGCCGCTGCTCCGGCCGGATGACATGGCTGATATCCCTTATCCAGCCATCTTCCATCAAATCCGCGCCCCATGCCGAGGGGGCGAAGATGAGACTCGGAGCCTCGTCCTGGGGAGGTTCAGTTTCCAGCGCCGCGTGCAGCTGGTCCGTGGGATAGTAAATGATTTGAAAGCTGGCACCGGGGTGCAGGTCCCGGTAGTCCTCGATGAGACTTTCCAGCGCCCGCATCTCGTCGGGGTTCCAATCGAGCCACAACGTTACCGTGCCAGGAATCGAAGGCGTTGAGGTGGAGGGACTGGGATCTGCCGACGTTGGTGAAGCCGCCACCGAAGGCGCGGATGTGAGCGTGGGCGTAGAAATCGCAGGTTCGGCGCCGCCGGCACAGGCTGTTAGGCCAAATGCCAAGATCCATAGAAGCCCGATGATCCGAAGCAAGGGACCTCTACTGACAGGCAGCCCTGCGCTTAATGTACTGTGGTCGTCTTTCATTGCGCTGGCAAGTCTACCATGCGCCCATCCAAATACGCCCAGGGGCGCTCTAACTAGGGAATGCGCTGGATATAATGCTCCCAAATGAAGAATTCCACAACCCTTCGATTTATTCGCTCGCCGGCAGCGCCTGGTGCCTGGAACATGGCCGTGGATGAAGCCGTATTGGAAGCTTTAGAGCAGGATCATTCACCACCCACCTTGCGGCTTTATCGATGGCAGCCAGCAGCACTTTCACTGGGTTTTTCCCAGCCGTTCGACGACTGCGATCCCTCAGCGCTAGCGCGCAATGGCTGGGACGTCGTGCGCCGTCCAACAGGGGGCCGCGCCATCCTGCACACCGACGAGCTTACCTATGCCATCGTGCTTCCCCTGAGCCACCCGCTGGCTGCCGGCGGCGTGCTGCCCAGCTACCAAAAGCTTAGCAGGGGCTTACGCCATGGGCTGCGCGAGTTGGGGCTGGATGTGGAAGTTAAATCACAAAAGGCTGCGCAAACCATCGACCTATCGAATCCGGTCTGTTTTGAGGTGCCTTCCGCTTATGAGCTGACGGTGCAAGGCAAGAAACTGATTGGCAGCGCTCAGGTACGGCGCAAGAAGTCACTGTTACAACATGGGAGTCTGCCACTTGAAGGGGACCTCGGCCGGATATGCGATGTACTTCATTTTGAAAGCGAAACCGAGCAGGAGCACGCCCGCACCCGCCTGAGGGCGCGCGCCGGAACACTTGAGACTCTGACAGGAAGGACGATCAGTTGGCAGCAGGCAAGCGAGGCTCTGGTAAGGGGATTCAGCCTGGCTTTTGAGATGCAATTTGAACCAGGATCTCTGACCCCAACCGAGCAGGAACACGCGGAGAAGTTGATGGTCAACCGCTACCAGCAGGGCGCCTGGACGCAGCGGATTTGAGCCTAAGAGCTTGGTGTGTTTGTTGCCAGTGGCGCCGGGCTCGGTGTTGAGGTGGGCGGTGGGCTTTCCTCAGGCCCGACGAAAATCACATCCTCATATTCCAGTGACCTTAAAAAGCGGAATAAAAAGGCCTCGGCGTTGACCCTGGCCTGCTTCAGGATTTCGTCCTCCAGGGCCGCCTCTCGGATCGCATCCTCGGCCGCCCGGCGGGCTTCAGCCTCCAGATCAACGCTTCCCTGAGTTAGCAGGCCGGTTTCTCGGTCATAGACGTAGGTTGTCTCGTTATCCAGCGTCGCCACGAAAATATCAGGCTCAGGCAGACGCAGGTACACGCGACCACCATCATCAAGCCAAACATCCAGCGGACCGAGCTGGCCGAGATCCACGCCGGCGATCACCGTCCCATGCGCCACCAGCAATAGTCGATCGCCGAATAAAAAGCCAAAGGGTCCCTGACCGCTCTCAGCTGTGATGACCTTTTCCAGCGAATACTGGATGGTCTCCAGCCGGGCCAGCGACCGAACCTCGCGTACAATGGTCACAGGATCCGGCCGTATGGTGGGCGTCGGGTTGAGAAGCTGCGAGACCTGGGTCCCAACCGATTGAGATAGATCCGTCACCGGACGCGTCGTCCGCTGCACGGTGGAAACCACCGCGAAGGCCGCAGCCGCGAAGATGATGAGGAGTATCACGAAGAAAGCAATCAACCAGTTTCGTCTCATGGCAACATTATACTCTCTTGACAGCCAACCTGAGGCTGACAACACGACTAAACCACGGATATCATCATGCACATCGCCGCACTGACCCTCGAACTTCACCTGCCGGGCTGCCGCTCACTGAAGGAAAAACGCGGCCGGCTCAAGCCGATGCTGGCCCAGGTACACAAGAAATACAATGTATCCGTCGCTGAGGTGGATTTCCATGATAGCCACACCGCTGCCCTAATCGCCTGTGTCGTTGTAAGCGCCGATCACGGACATGTGCAGCGCCTGCTATCCCGAATCCCGCCCTGGATGGAGAAGCGCTTCCCGGATTTGATGATCGTGGATCATCACACCGATCTCTGGTGACAGAAAAGAAAGGAAACACGATGGATTTGGAACTCAAGGGCAAGGTTGCACTGGTAACAGCCTCCTCCAAAGGGCTGGGCAAGGCGGCTGCGATGGCGCTGGCTCATGAAGGGGCCAACCTCGCCTTGTGCGCCCGCAGTGAAGCCCTGGAGACAACAGCCGAGGAGATTCGTCAATCGACGGACGCCGAGGTTCTAGCCGTCAGCACGGACCTCACCAAACCGGACCAAATCGAGAACCTCGTTGACCTCACACTGGAACATTACGGTCGGATCGATATCCTGATCATCAACGCCGGCGGGCCGACGCCAGGCAGCTTCCTCGATCTCACTGCCGAAGATTGGCACGACGCAGTTCAGCTGACGTTGATGAGCGCGGTGAATCTGTTCTATGCGGTGCTGCCTGCCATGCTTGAGCAGGGCAGCGGCAGCATTGTTACCACCCAGTCCTATTCCGTCAAGCAGCCCATTGATAATTTGATCCTCTCAAACTCAATCCGAATGGCGGTGATCGGCCTTGTGAAGAGCCTGGCCAACGAACTGGGT
>JBKHKF010000015.1:0-16391 GCA_046537745.1 Anaerolineales bacterium
TCCCTGGCCATGACCCAGGGTTTGGATCGGGAACGGGCCAGGGAGCAGTGGGAACAGATCGACAAAATCAACCGGTCCTTCGATGACTTTCAGGTGCTGCGCAGCATGGAGGTGGACATCCTTGAGGACGGCTCCCTGGACATGGACGATGAAACCCTGGCGATGATGGACATTGTGGTAGCGTCTGTTCATTCCCATCTCGACCTGGATCCCGAGGAACAGACTGGACGGATTATCCGCGGCATCAGCCATCCTGCAGTCGATATTCTGGCCCATCCGACGGAGCGAAAAATCCAGCAGCGCGATCCGATGGCTTTTGATATGGAAGCGATGCTCGAGGCCGCCGTGGAGAACAACGTAGCGGTGGAGCTGAACGCCCAGCCCGACAGGCTTGATTTGCCAGACCGACAAGCCAGGCTGGCAAAAGAGGTCGGGGCGCGTATCGTCATCAGTACCGATGCGCATAGGGTGGAGGAACTTGGTTTGATCCAATACGGCGTCGATCAGGCCCGGCGTGCCTGGCTTGAGCCTTCCGATGTGCTCAACACCTTGAAGTTGGAGGATCTGAAGGCGGAAGTTGGCGCTTAACGCCGAACACAGCCAGATGCTCGGTCCGCTGGCCAGTCGGAAAGCGATGGAAGCGATCCAGGCCGAAATCCTTGCAGGACCCTATGGCCTATGCTAAAATTAGTTCGTTATTCCTTAGGGACGATCAAGGGAGAGATGTTGCGGCGAGAAGTGGGTTTCCCCCACTTTTCTTCGTGTATAGACAGCTCTCGCCCTGTCAGAGGCGAATAGAAACATGAAGAGTCAGTTTCAATTAGCGATAAACGAGATAACCGAGCGATTCGGCTTGGACCGAGATACGGTGATGGAAGCGTTGGAAGCCGCCATGGTTTCCGCTTACCGCCGTTCGGTCAACGCCTCCAGCGCGCAAGAGGTGGAGGCGACCCTGGAACTTGAGTCCGGCAAGGTCCAAGTGCTCGCCGAAAAAGAGGTCGTGGACGAGGTCGAGAACGAACAGACCGAGGTGACCCTGGAGCGAGCGCGCGAATTTGACGAAGAGGCCGAGCTCGGTGACATGGTCATGGTTGAATCAACCCCAGCCGACTTCGGCAGGGTGGCCGCTCAAACAGCCAAGCAGGTCATACTGCAGCGGCTCCGAGAAGCAGAGCGCGAGACCCAATACGCTGAATTCGCCGACCGAGAGGGCGAGCTGGTGCATGGCACCATCCACTCTATTTCGCCCCAGGCCGTGACCATTGGTCTCGGCCGTGCCGAGGCCATTCTGCCGCGAAATCAACAGATCCCCGGAGAACGGTTCCGGGTGCGTGATCGCGTGCGGGTGTACGTCCTTGAAGTGCGAAAATCCTCCCGTGGTCCCGTAATCATCGTCTCCCGGACCCATCCCAACATGCTCAGGCGACTGCTTGAGATGGAGGTACCGGAGATCAGTCAGGGACTGGTAGAGATCAAGGGCATCGCGCGAGAAGCCGGCAAGCGAGCCAAGGTAGCCGTGGCCGCCCTGGCCGAAGGCGTCGATCCGGTTGGCGCCTGCGTTGGCATGCGCGGTGTTCGCATTCAATCCATTGTGCGGGATCTCAATGATGAGAAAATCGATGTCATTGAGTGGAATCCCGACCTGACGACATTTATCGCCAAAGCTTTGAGCCCGGCGCGGGTCTCCGGCGTTTTCTTGGACGATGATCCCGACCGCGGCCGAACGGCCATGGTTGTGGTGCCGGAGGATCAGTTGAGCCTGGCTATCGGCCGCGCCGGCGTCAACGCACGCCTTGGCGCCCGACTGACGGGCTGGCGCATCGATATCAAGAGCCTGCCTGAAGCGGCCAGTGAATCGCTCTACACGCTGCAGACGGACGAATCCTTTGCCGAACTGGCGGAGGAAGAGCAGGAGCGAATGGCCGAGGTCGAGCGCACGCTGACAAAGAAGGCCGAAGGTCGTCCCATTCCGCCCGAGGAATACAAGGTGCTGGCTTCCTTCGTCGATGCCGTTCAAGGCGAACGTCAGCGCAGGATGGAAGCCGTGCGCGAGGCGCAGCGAGAGCAGCTGCAGGCCGTACGGGATGAGATCCCGGATCCTGCCTATCAAACCTCCATTGAGGAGATTGGTCTCTCCACTCGCGTGGCGAACCTATTGCTTGACGCGGATTATGAGACGGCCGGTGAGGTCATGGAGACCCTGGCCCTGGACGAAGAGGCCATTTTTGATGTTGATGGCATTGGTCCTAAATCCGTGGAGGAACTCCGGGAAACGCTGGATCAGTACGAATTCGCCGAACCTGAACCCGAACCGGAGCCTGAGCCTGCCGTTGAGGAAATGGAAGCGGTCGCAGAGGCTCCTGAAGCAGAGGTTGAGCCGGAGCCTGCGGTGGCGGAAGCGGAGGCCGTCGCGGAAGAAGCTGAAGCGCCGGTGATCGAAGGCGAGCCAGAGGAGATGCCGGTTGCCGCGGAAGCCGATGAAGTCCCGGCGGCTGAGGTCGAGGAAGTCAGCGAAGAGGTCTCGGAAGAGGAAGAAGAACTCGACGAGATCGAAGAAACCTTTGAGGCGCTGGCTGAAGAGTTTGAAACTGAATTTGAAGAATTTGAGGAATTCGACGAAGAGGGCGACGAAGAAGATGAGGATGAAGAAGAGAAACGTCGTCAGAATCGCAAGAAGCGCGTCGTCGAATACGATCCGGAATTGGACGAGATGATCGTTCGTCGCCGCCGCAAACCGGGGCGTGAAGATGATGCCTGGGAAAAATACGGAGATTATTAGGCCAGGCGCGCGCACAGGAAACCTGTTAAGGAATCCTGGCGGTGGCTAAGTCAAAAAAGAAACGACGGCACGTGCCGCAGCGGACATGCGTCGGTTGCCGGCAAACGGCCGGGAAACGTGCTTTGATCCGTCTGGTCCGCACGCCGGAGGGGGTGGTGGTGGATCCGACGGGCAAATTGGCGGGACGTGGAGCGTATGTTCATCAGGACCCCGCATGCTGGCAATCGGCGTTGTCGGGTGCACTGGAACATGCTCTGCGGACCAGGATAAATGATGAGGAGCGAGCGCAATTGATGGAGGCCCTCGAGGCCGTCAGCCCCAGCCAGATCGATGGCTGATCTGCTGCAGACCTTCGAGCGGTGCCGCCCTGCGGCGCCCGCCCACAATATGTCCCTCGATAGATAGCCCTCGGCTGACCGCTCAGGCAGCCGAGGTTGCGAAGCCGGAGGTGTGCTATGAGCGAAAACGGTCAGACCACAATCGAAATCCCAGATACCATCACAGTCCGGGAGCTGGCGGAGCGCATTGAAGCCAGTCCCATCGACATTATCAAGCAGTTGATGGCCAACGGCATGATGGCCAATATCAACCAATTGATTGATTTTGACACCGCGGCCATCGTTATGGAGGAGCTTGGCTATGAAGCCAAGCCCATCGCCGTAGCGGCTGAGGAAGTGGTCGAAGAAGAGAGTCTTGAACCACGTTGGCGCGAGCTGTTGGCCGACGAAGAGGAAGATGAGCTGGAGCGCCGCCCTCCGGTGGTGACCATTTTGGGCCACGTCGATCATGGCAAAACAACCATGCTCGACGCTATCCGTCAGGAAAACGTGGCCGGCGGGGAGGCGGGCGGAATCACCCAGCACATCGGTGCCTACCAAATTGAGCACAATGATCGATTGATCACCTTCCTGGACACGCCGGGCCACGAGGCCTTCACCGCCATGCGGGCCCGAGGCGCCCAAGGTGCAGATATCGCCATTCTGGTGGTCGCAGCTGATGATGGCGTGATGCCTCAAACGAAGGAGGCGATCGCCCACGCCAAAGCTGCCAAGGTGCCGATAATCGTGGCGCTTAACAAGATGGATATGCCGACGGCCAATCCGGATATGGCCAAGCAGCAGCTGGCCGATGAAGGCTTGATCCCGGACGAGTGGGAAGGCGACACCATGGTCGTGCCGGTCTCCGCCAAGGAAAAGACCGGTATCGAGGACCTTATGGAAGCCATCCTGTTGGTGGCCGAGACGAGCGAAATCGTGGCCAATCCTGAAGGCGATGTCTTCGGCACGGTGATTGAGGCGGAGGTCGACTCGTCCCGCGGTGTGGTGACCACGCTGTTGGTGCAGAACGGCACGCTGGAAACCGGCGACGCCATCCTGGCCGGCATGTCCCACGGTCGAATCCGCGCCATGTTCGATTATCAAGGGAACACCATTGCGAAGGCCGGCCCCTCCACCCCGGTTTCGATCCTTGGCTTGTCCGACGTGCCTCGAGCCGGCGAACTTTTTACAGTGCAGGAATCGGCTTCGGAGGCTCGCGATCAGGTCGAAGAGCGTATGGCCGAAGCCGAAGCGGCCGCATCCAGCCGCCCGGTGCGCTCGCTGGAACAAATCTTTGAATCCATTCAAGCCGGCGAGGTGCAGGAGCTTCGACTGATCATCAAGACCGATGTGCAGGGCTCGCTCGAGCCGCTGACCAACTCCGTGGAAGCGCTGTCCAACGAGGAAGTAACGGTGAACGTGCTGCAGGCCGGCACCGGCAACATCGGCAAGAACGATGTGATGCTGGCCGCTGCCTCGGACGCCATTGTGCTGGGGTTCAATGTCGAAGCCGACAACGCCGCTCAAAAATCGGCGGAGGTCGAAGGCGTCGAGATCCGGTATTACGATGTGATTTACCGCTTGATCGAGGACGTCGAGAAAGCGCTGAAGGGTATGCTCGAACCGGAGGTGAAGCGGAACGTGATCGGTCGAGCCGAGGTCCGAGCTGTGTTCAGGATCTCCAAGGTTGGCAGGATCGCAGGTTGCCGCGTGCTCCAGGGCGAGATCCGGCGCAACGCCAAAATCGCCGTGCTGCGAAACCGTGAGATCATCCACGAAGGACCCGTCACCTCACTCAAGCACGAAAAGGACGATGTGCGGGAAGTGCGCGAAGGGTTCGAGTGCGGGATCAACGTGGGTGGGTTCGAGGACTTCGAACAAGGCGATCTGCTTGAATGCTTCGTTGAAGAAAGGGTGCCGGTCGTCTAGCCGCTATGACTATCAGTAAGTCTCGTGCCAAGAAAATTGGGCAGCGGATCCAGGAGGATCTGGCGCAGCTTCTGCTCCAGGAGGCCGATGACCCCCGGTTGACCATGGTGACGGTCACCGGGGCCGAGGTCGATCGGGAATTAGCATTCGCCACGATCTACGTCACCGCCTTCGACGGCGACGAGCGCAAAGAGGAGATCCTGGAGGCGCTCCGCGGCGCCAAGGGCTTCCTGCGGAGCCAGCTGGCGGCAAATATTGAACTGCGGGTTTTTCCCCGGCTTCGATTTCGCTGGGATAGCACGGCGGAACGAGCCGCCCGCATCGAGGATTTGCTCGATCAGATTCACAAAGACGAGGAGCGGTCGGAGGGGGAAGACGGTTGACCGACCCGGTTCAGGCGGCTGCTGAGCGGATCCACCAGGCCGAACGGATCGCCGTCGTTTCCCACGAACGACCGGATGGCGACGCTGTCGGATCCCTTCTGGCAGTGTACGAAGCGCTGACTTCGGCGGGCAAAATCGTCACGCCGGTGCTTGTCAGCGGTGTGCCCGGTCGTTTTTCATTTTTGCCTGGCGCGGCGAAGGTGGAGAAGTCATTTCCGCAGGATTGTGACCTGTTGATGGCGGTTGACTGTGGTGCAGCGGATCGCTTCGGAATCCCGGTTGATTCGCTTCCCCGCTCCGTGGATATCAATGTCGATCATCATCCCACTAACACCCAGTTTGCAGCTATGAATATTGTCTGGCCCGAGGCGGCTGCCACCACTGAGATGCTCCACAAGCTTTTGCCTGCGTGGAAGTTTCCAATCTCCGAGGCAATCGCCACCAATCTGCTGACTGGCCTGCTGACCGACACCATTGGCTTTCGCACCTCAAGCACAACCTCCGAAACACTCCGGATTGCGGCTGATTTGACGGAAATCGCTGTGCCGCTCTCCGAGATTTATGACAAGGCCATTCTACGGATGAGCTTCGTCGCTGCTAATTATTGGGGCTATGGGCTGTCAAGATTGGAACGGGAGGATGACCTGGTCTGGACGAGCCTGAAGATAACCGACCGAAAGCAAGTTGGGTATCCTGGAGCCGACGACGCTGATCTGGTCAATCTGCTGATGACCATCGATGAGGCGAGGGTTGTGGTGCTCTTCGTGGAGCAATCCGCCGATAAGGTTAAGGTGAGCTGGCGAGCTCAGCCGGGAGTTGATGTCTCCAAAGTGGCCTCTGTCTTCGGCGGCGGTGGGCATAAACCGGCGGCGGGCGCGATGATTGAGGACAGCCTGGGATCGGTTCAGGAGCGTGTGCTAAAAGCGACTCGCGAGGCGATGTAAGGATATATGGCCTACTCGGAACCTTTTGGCCTGTTGTTGTTGGATAAACCTGTAGGTCCCACATCCCATGATATTGTCAATCAGGTCCGCCGTCTTACGGGCGTTCGCAAAGTAGGCCACACAGGGACGCTGGACCCCATGGCCTCGGGGCTGCTGGTGCTGTGCCTCGGCCCCGCAACAAGGCTGAGCGAGTATTTAACCCAGCACGATAAGGGCTATTGGACGGTGCTGCGTTTTGGCGTCGGAACAGACTCTCATGATGCGACTGGCGAAGTGCTCAAGGAAGGAGGCCGGATCCCCAAGCGCCGCCAATTGGAGTCGGCACTGGCGCACTTTCGCGGCTCAATTGAGCAAAGGCCTCCGGATTACAGTGCGGTGAAGATTGCTGGAAAAAGGGCTTACGAACTGGCCAGGGCGGGACGCAAGCCTGCATTGGCGAGTCGAACAGTCAGGATCGAACGGCTTGAACTGCTCTCCTATGATCCACCCGATCTCGAGTTGCACATTGAGTGTTCCGCCGGAACCTATATTCGGTCGCTGGCTCGTGATCTGGCTGAATCGCTGGGGACGGAAGCTCATCTCACGAGACTGCAGCGCACCAGGGTCGGGAGTTTTCAGCTGGAGCAAGCCCAAAGCCTGGAGGAGCTGACCGAGGCGGTTGAGGCGGGGGATTGGGAGCAGTTCATCATTCCGGCGGCGGAAGCTCTGCCCGAAATTCCGTCCATTGTGTTGGACGAAGTCCAAATGGAACACGTCCAGCACGGACGGAGGCTGCCGCGAGAGTTTCCTGATGCTGGGCTAGCCCGAGCACTGACCCCCGAGGGAGAACTGGCCGCTATTCTGGAGGCCGGGGAGGAAAACGACCATTGGCAGCCCCGCAAGGTGTTCCTTTCCTGAAAGTGTGATGAAACATTTCAAATCGATTCAATCAACTTCGATCAACGGATCCGTTCTCACCATCGGTGCGTTTGATGGTGTGCATTTGGGGCATCAGAAAATCCTGCGTGCGATGCGCGATGGCCAGCCCACGGATCAACATCCTTTGGCTGTGCTGACTTTCTTTCCGCATCCGAATGTGGTCCTCCACGGCCGAAGACCTTCCTTCTATTTGACCACGCCGGAAGAGAAGGCAGACCTGCTGGCGGAACACGGAGTCGACGTTGTGATCACCGAAACCTTCGACGAGACGTTATCCAGAGTTTCCGCGGAGGATTTTGTGAGGCGGCTTGTAAAGCACCTTGGGCTTCATTCCCTTTGGGTTGGGCCGGATTTCGCTTTGGGCTATGAGCGGGAGGGAAATCTCACCTACCTGCGCAAGAAAGGCCTGGAACTGGGGTTCGAGGTGCATGTGGTGGAGCCGCTGAAGATGAACGGGGAAGTTGTGAGCTCCACCCGTATCCGAGAAGCGCTCCGTTCCGGCGACGTCGCAAGAGCAGCTGGATATCTGGGCCGGCCTTTCGAGTTGGTCGGCGAAGTAATCCATGGATCGGGGCGCGGTCGGGAGTTGGGCATACCGACGGCCAACCTCTCTATCTGGAGCGAACGAGCCTACCCACGTAAAGGTGTCTATGCTTGTTTCGTGAAGATTTTGGGTGAGAAGTACTCAGCAGTAGCGAACGTTGGGGATCGCCCTACTTTCGAAGAAGATAAGCTCCCAAAGCCTATCGTGGAGGCTCACCTGCTTGATTTTGGCGACCACAATATTTACGGGGAGACCCTGAGGCTGCAATTTATCCGGCGCCTGCGCGATGAGCAGGAATTCAATGGGTCGGGGGCGCTGCTTGACCAGATCCAGCTGGATATCAAACGAGCCCGCCAAATTCTCGAAGAACAATAACCCGATCTGAGTGCTTGATATACCCCTTAGATTCGCCTATTCAAGCATCAAAAACGTGGCAGCCATCGAGCTAGCCCTCGTGGATCTCTTCGATGACCGGGGGTTGGGGGCTCAATTCGCGAAAGCCACGCCCCAGTGCTTCATGGCCCTGGCCCACAATCACAAAGGCGCCCGGATCGACATACCCGACGATCTGCTTGAGTGTGTGGATTTGCGGCCTGGTGACGGTGCAGTAAAGGGCTGCGTGTGGTTCGTTGGTGTACATGCCCTCCACCGTCCATCGGGTTACGCCCCGTCCCAAACCCTGGATCAGTCGTTCGGCCAGCTCGTTGGGACGATCGGTGATGATCATGGCGGTTCGCACGACGGCAGGTCCTTCCAACACGAAATCCGCCACTGTTCCCGTGATGTAAAAGCTGATGAGCGCGTACATGGCTGATTCCCAACCGAAAGCGAGTCCGGCCAGCCCGATGATGGCGCTGTTGGTATACAGTGTAGCGACCTTGAAGGGCAAACCCCAGCGTGCCTGTATCATGCGGTTGATGATCCCGCCGGCCCCGGCCGTGCCGCCGCCGCGGTAAATAAAGCCGATGGCGATGCCCAGGGTCACGCCGCCGAAGATCGCGTTCAGAATCATTTCATCGGTCACACCTCCAGCGGGCATGTATGGCGCCATCAAATCGACCCCGAGGTTGTAAACCAGCGTGCTGGTCAGGGACCGAATGAGAAAGGATCGACCGCCTAATTTACGGAACCCCAGGTAATAGGCGGGGATATTGATAGCCAGCATGGTCAGGCCTAAAGGGATCGGCAAGTAAGAATTCAAGATAATGGCCAGGCCGCTCGCCCCGCCCGGTGCAATCCGGTGGGGTGCGATGAAGATGTTGATGGCGAATGCCGCCAGCAGTGCGCCAAATACCAGCAACCCGCCATCGATGAGCAGGCTCCGCCAGTTGAGGCGTCTGGTCACATCTGCCTGGCTGTTTTCTGTTTCCGCGCTATCTTTATTAAGCATGGGTGCCCTTTCAACTCGCCGCCCCGCGCACCATGAACCGGGGGCAACCACGCAGTATAACAACTAGTATTCGCAACATGGAAAGGAAATAGCAATGGACGATGATCCGAAGTTTGGTGAATGGATTGCATGGCTGCTAGAAGGGGGTCATGCGCATATGCCGTTGGAGGCGGCGGTAGCTGAATTTCCAGAAGAGGCGATCAATCAAAAGCCGCCGAATGTGCCGTACACTCCCTTTGCTTTGCTGGAACACCTGCGCCGGACGCAGGCGGATATTCTGGAATACGTCACGGAAGCCGACTATGAAGAGAAGGAGTGGCCGGAGGATTACTGGCCGCCGCAGGATTATCAAGCATCGAGCCAGGAGTGGGAGCGGACACTAAGGGAGTTTCAGGAGGATCTTGAGGCGCTGGCCGATATGGCAAGGAACCCAGATGTATCCTTGCTTCAGCCGCTGGAACACGCCCCGGAGCATAATTTGCTGCGAGAGCTTCTCATCGTGGCTGATCACAATTCCTATCATCTGGGCGAATTTGCGATCCTGCGCCAGGTGATGGGAACGTGGGGAGAAGGATAGCCGCAGCCTCGGCTGAGACGAAACAGTCGATCCTCCGTGAAGCCGGAGGGCGACAACGATCTTGTGTTTATTCGTAGCGCAGCGCGTCGATGGGATCCAGGCCGGCCGCGCGGGTAGCGGGATAAATCCCGAAGAACAACCCGACCGCTGCCGAGAAACCGGTAGCCAAAGCCACGGCATTGAAGGAGAGTGTTGGATCCAGGGCGGGTTCAATGACGCCGATCAGTCTGGAGCCAGCAGCGCCCAGGGCAATGCCGATCGCCCCACCGATCACTGAGAGCACCACGCTTTCCACCAGGAATTGGAGCAGAATATCCCGTCGACGAGCACCGACGGCCTTGCGCAACCCGATCTCCCTGGTTCGCTCTGTCACGGAAACCAGCATGATGTTCATGATGCCGATGCCGCCGACCAGCAGAGAAATGGCCGCGATGGCACCCAGGAACACGGTGAGCGCGGCGAGCACGCTCGAGGCTGAGGCCAGGATATCGGCCTGGTTGATGATGGTGAAATCGTCCTCGTCCCCGGGCTGCAGGTCGTGCTGCCGGCGCAGCACCTGGCTGATTTGTTCGGTGGCTGCCTCGGTTCGATTCTCGGCGATGGCCTGGGCGTAGATCACTGATACGCGATAGTCGCCGCCGCTGGTTCGGGCGGAGAACAGTCGCCTTTGGGCGGTTGTGATGGGAACGAACACCACGCTGTCCTCGCTGCCAAAGCTGGAGCCACCTTGCTCTTCCATCACCCCGATAACTTTGAATGCAACGTTATCGATGCGAATGGTTTCGCCGATGGGCAGCGCGTTTTCAGGGAAGAGTTCCTTCATCACGTCGGAGCCAAGGACAGCCACGCGCGAGCCGCTCTGTTCATCGGCGGTATCGATGAACCGTCCGATTTCCACCTGAGAGGATTGCAGAACATTGGTGTAATTGGGTGTTACGCCGGAAACGGAGAAGAGCGCCTGCTCGCGGCTGAAGCTGATCATGGCGCCGCCGCTTAATTCGGCAGCTACCCGTTCGACATCCGGGACGAGCAGTGGATCGCGCAGCGAGGCCAGGTCCCGATTGGTGAGCGGGTCTCCGCCCGAGGAGGTCGAGGTGGGGCCGCGGTTCGATTGAAAACTCCCGGATGCGATGAAGAGCAAGTTGGAGCCGATGCTCCGAAATTGATCCGTTACGTAAAGCTCAACAGCGGATCCGGCGGACATCAAAGTGATCACGGCGCCGACGCCAATGATGATGCCAAGCATGGTCAGGGCTGCCCGCAGTTTGTTCGCCCGGAGCGATCGCAGCGCGATGCGAAGGCTTTCTGTCAGGTTCATCCCAATGCCTCCTCGAGCACGCCCGGATCCTCGAGACTGACCTCGGAGGGGCGCTCCGCCTCACCCGCCACCAGCGGGTTCTCAATCCGATCGTCGCCGACGATGCGGCCGTCCTGAAGCCGGATGACCCGCTCCGTATGGCGGGCGATGAAAGGATCGTGAGTCACCACCAGCACCGTTATTTGCTGCTCGCGATTGAGCTCCTGGATGATGCGCATCACATCCACGCCGGATTCGGTATCCAGGTTGCCGGTCGGCTCATCGGCCAGGATGATCGACGGGTTGTTAACCAGCGCGCGGGCGACGGCCACGCGCTGCTGCTGACCCCCGGAGAGCTCGTTCGGATTGTGGTTCAGACGGTCCCCCAATCCAACGGAGATAAGCGCCTCCTTCGCTCGTTCCCTGCGGTCCTGCAGGCTGATGCCCGAGTAAATCAGCGGCATCTCCACGTTGGCCAGGGCTGTCGTGCGGGAGAGCAGATTGAAGGTCTGGAATACGAACCCGATCTTGCGATTGCGGATGTTGGCTAAACGATCGTCGTCCAACTCGCTGACATTTTCGTCGTCCAGTATGTACTGGCCGTCATCTGCCCGGTCCAGGCAGCCAAGAATGTTCATCAGCGTTGATTTGCCCGAGCCCGAGGGTCCCATGACCGTCAGCAGTTCTCCTCGCTTGATATCGAAGGAAACGCCGCGCAGGGCGCGCACGGAAACCTCACCCAACTGGTATGTTCTAATCAGGTTCTTCGCTCGAATGACCGGGTTTGTCACGTCAACCTCCGAAGGGCCCGGAGAATCCGGAGGATTCCTGGTCCGTGCCAGTCTGAACGCCGATTAGATCGCCCTCATCAAGGCCATCAAGGACTTCGCTGAAGGATTCATTTCGCAGGCCCAGTTCGACGCTGCGGCGCTCGATTTGGCCTTCTTGTTGAAGGTTTACATAAACCTCGCCGGAATCCGAGTCGAAACGCAGAGTCCAGTTTGGGATGATCAGCGCGTTGTCCTTGGCATCCACCAGAATATCCACCGTGACCGTCATGCCCACTCGAGCCCGTTCATCCAACAATGTCAGGTTGACACGGATTGGGTATTCGGTTGTGGAAGTCGTTGGGTCCGGGACCAGATCCACTTTTGCGACCTCACCTTCGATGCGGGCCTCGGGCAGAGCATCCAGAGTGATGGTCGCGTGCTGGCCCAATTTGACGCTGGCGATATCCAGCTCGTCGATGCTGGTTTCCACATGCAGTTGGCTGCGATCAGCCAGGCGGACGGCGGCCTGTCCGGGGGTGATGGAATCGCCCACGGCATAGTTGACCGCCATCACCGTGGAGGTGAAAGGTGCGGTCAACCTGGCCTGGTTGACTCTGGCTTGAGCGGCATCCACGTGGGATTGGGCCGCCCGAACCGCATCGGGATCGGGCCCCTCTTCCAAGATCTCCACCCGCTCTCGCGCTTTGGCGAGGTTGGCCTCGGCGACTGCCACATCGGCGTCCAGTTGGGCTTGTTCGATCTCGTCGGGCGCGCCTTTATACCAATTAAGTGCCCGAAGGGCAGCGTCTCGCTCCTGCCGGGCGTTAGCCAGCATCTGAAGGGCAAGCGCCCGGGCTGGATCGTCGCTATCCCGGCCTGAGAATTTATCGTATTCGGCCTTGGCCCGATCGACCATATTCTCTGCCAGCACAAGGCGGGCTTCTGCCGCGTCGATGGTTTCCTGGCTGGCTCGATTGCCCTGCTGGCGTACGCGGTGCATGTACTCGGCATCCTCCAGGGCTTGCTCGGCCTGGGCCAGCTGCTGGCGGGCCTGGGCAAGGTCGGCGCGCCAGTTATTGAGATCCTGCACCTCGTCCAGCTGTTGTTCGGCCTGGATTAGTTCAGCCTCCGCGCTGGCCAGGTTGACATCGAGCGATGCGGGGTCAAGCTCCATCAGCAGTTCCCCTTGATGTACCTCGTCACCCACATCGACATTTACTGTGCCGACGGTGCCGTCCAGCTTGAAGCTGAGGGCAGCTTGGGCGGCAGACTCGATCCTGCCAGTCCCGCTGACTCTTACTTCCATCCGACCGTATTCGACGGTGGCGGAGCGGCTGAACCCGTCGGTTTGGCTTGCATTGGCTGGGCCGCCACAGCCCGCAAGGGCGAGTGCAGCCGCGATTATGATCGTTATAAATTTGCTGTTGTTCACCGAAGAAGATCCTCCTCGATCCTTTTTCAAAACGAGACGGAAGTCTCGTGGGAGTTCAAGTTTTGCTCCGTGCTGGCCTTATCCAGTCCGCTGCTTTTCCACTTGGCCTTCAGGCTCTTCCGTAAGCGCGCTGAGCACTTCAAGCCCGTCCAGCAGGGTCTGCAACTTCTCCTCTGAGAGCAGTTGAAGGCGGTCCATGATCCAGTCGCGAGCCTGTCTTGTGATGTCCTGCAGAATCGCTTCCCCCTCGCGGGTCAGCTCCACCAATACAATCCGGCCATCCTCGGCCGAATTGGATCGGCGAATCCAACCTCGACCCTCCAGCGTGGAAACCGTTCGCGACATGGTCGCCGCGCTGACTGCGGAATCGCTGGCCAGCTCGCCGAGGGTCATACTGTGTTCATGATGCAGGCGAGCAAGCAGGTTGAAGTGTGATGGGGCCAGATTCCGACCTGAGCTCCGAAGCTCAGCAGACAGATTTCGCATCATGCCAGGGATGACCAGAAGCAGCTGATCGGCTGCCGCCTGAGGGTCATGGGTTGTCAAACGCACCTCCATAATATTTAGGAGTGCTAAGGATATCAGTCTCCACGCCTTTGTTCAAGGGTAATGGGGAGTCCACCGGCTCCATCCAGGCGAGTTACATGCAAACCAGGGGTCGAGGGGTGGTAGCATATTTGCTGGAGCTCAACCGCCTTCAAGGACACAGTTGCATGATGGATATTGAATCGATGACCCGCTGGACTTCGCTAGCCCGGGTCGTTGACCCAAGTATCAGGAATCACCGGCTGATCATAGCCCTCTCCGCGTTGGGTGGTGCAGTCGGGTTTCTTATTGGCTTGCTGTTCCGTGATTCCGGTTTCGTTGGCGGGCTCCAGCTGGGCGTTCTGTGTGGGTTCGGGGTGTTCTTTAGTTGGGTGATCGCACGGGAGCTAGATCCGGATCACCCGAACAGCGGGCTGCTGCCGCCTTTTCTCGTCGTGCCCGCCATCCTGGCGATCGGAGCGCCCTCCCTGGTGATGGCGTTCTGGATTGTGATCCTGCTCCGCATGGTCAACCGGAGCACCGGTCTGCCGGCCAAACCGTTGGACAGCCTGATGCTGCTTGCCATGGCCCTGTGGCTGACCCTGACGGGTTTTCCCAGCGCCGGATTGCTGACCGGCCTGGTGATGCTGGTCGACAGCGCCCTTCCCGACAGCCATCCCTATCATCGGTACGTGGGCGCGGCTGTGGCAGTTCTCGGCGCTGGCTACCTGCTGTTTCAGCCGTTGGCGCTCAACCCTCCTGTTCAAATCACCTCCCTTGTGATGACAGCGACGCTGGGTCTCATCTTTCTGGTGGCTGTGTCTCTACAGAGCTCCCCGCAAGCAGAATGTGATTTTGCCGATCGGCAGCTTTCGAAGAGCCGCGTTCGGGCTGGCCAGGTCGCCGGGTTAGCCCTGGCATTGATTTTCATGCTGCTGCACGGGGCCAATGGCATCCAGGCGAATCTTCCGCTGTGGGCGGCCATGGCGGGAGTTGGTTTGTATGGATTGATCGCGCCGTGGCTGAGGAAACCAGGCTTGCCTGAGTTGTAAGCTTCGGCAATAATGTTCATGTCTACTTCAATCTGGGAGATACGGGAGAAGGATGAAGCGACGCATTGTCATTGACAGCACTTGTGATCTGCCGGCTGGGCTTGTTGAAGAGTACAGCATCGAAGTTTTGCCGGTCTACATCAACATCGGCGACAAAGGGTATCTCGATGGTGTGGACATCAGCCGGCAGGAGTTTTATCAGAACCTCCCGTCCTATCCTCACCATCCAACGACTGCTGCACCCAGCCCCGACACCTTTCGCGCCCTCTATCAGCAATTAGCACGGGAGGGGGCCGAGGAGATCCTCTCGCTTCACATCGCCTCCTCATTGAGCGCCACCGTGGAAATGGCGAGATCGGGTGCTGAGGATTTTGCTGAGGCGAAGGTGACGGTGTTTGATACAGGCCAGTTGAGCACCGGTGCTGGATTCATGGCCGAGAGTGCAGCCACCGCCTTTGCTCAAGGCAAGGGGATCGATCAGGTTGTCGAAGAACTAAAGGAGCTCGGACAACGTGCCTTTGTGGTGGCCGGTTTGGAGACCATGGAGTTTCTGCGCCGGAGCGGCCGGGTCAGTTCGCTGGTGGCAGGGCTGGGTGGATTTCTCCAGATCAAGCCGCTGCTAACCATGCACGGCGGCGTGGCGGATTCCCAACGGGTGCGAACCTACACCAAAGCGCTGGATCGGGTGGCTGAGCTCATCGGCAAAACTGAGCCCATCGAACGGTTGGCGCTGGTTCACACAAACGCGCCAGAACAGGCCCAAGCACTGCGGGAGCGGATTCTACCGTGGCTGCCGGAACGTGAAATCCCGGTGCTGAATATCACCCCGGTCATCGGAGTTCACATTGGGCCAGGAGCGGCCGGCGCTGCCTGGGTGAGCCGTGACGTGCCATCCGATGAGGTCCGGAAGCTTTTCGCTGGCTGAATTCCAACGCTCCTGGGTGTGATGTCCATACGGCAGGGATGGCCCAGGAAAATCTTCGCGTATCTCGGCTTGCAAGGGGGTGGTTCGCCTGCGCCATTAGTGCGGCCAATGGCAATCCCTGGGTCGGCCCGCTGGTAGTGCTGCTTTTTCTTTCGCTTTACCTTGCAACCTCCGACCGGCCCCAAACTCGATTGAAATATGTTTCGCTCCTCGTGCTATTTGGCGCGATCGTTGACGGTTTGATGAGGGGATCCGGATCCATCGTCTACATGAGCCCATGGCGGGCGATCCCCTGGGTGGCACCCATCTGGATCATCGGCATGTGGGCGCTCTTCGCCACCGCGCTGATGAGCGCCTTAGAGTGGCTGCAGGATTGTCTGGTGGTAGCGGCGGTGGCAGGTGCAGTTTTTGGGCCGCTGAGCTACCTGGGCGGGGAGAGGGTGGGAGCGATCAGCTTCAGCCTGGAGAGCAGCCCTTCGCTGTTGATCCTTGCAGCCGTGTGGGGGATCGCTGTTCCAGCATCGGCGGCGTTGGCTCGCAGATTTAGAGGTGCTAGACCGGCTCCTGCTGCTGACGCCACAGCCAGTAGCTGATGCCACCAATTGCGAT
>JBKHKF010000281.1:0-3994 GCA_046537745.1 Anaerolineales bacterium
GATCAGACGCGACGATGTGATTATGGGTCACCAAAGGACCTAAATGCACCCAGCCTTCACCGTCGACGTTAACTTCATCGAGACCCGGAATTCTGGTGATGTCGATCAGGCGCTTCACATCGGGACGGATTTCACGCTCAATTTCGAGAATGATGTCCGTCGCGCCGGCGACGATTCGGGCCTCGCCGGCATGCTCAGCCAGCAGATTAATGGCTTCATCCAGGTTGGTTGGTGTGTCGTATTGATTCCAAAGCCCCATGAAAGTTCCTACTCCTGCTGATTCGCTGGCGGCGGGTCGGGATCCATTCGTTCACCGGTTCCGCCTCTCATGATCATCACAATTTCCGCCAGCATACTCAATGCAATTTCTTCTGGCGTTTCCGCGTTCAATTCTAATCCGATCGGCGAAGTAACCCTGGCGATCTTCGCCTCTTCAATGCCGGCCTCTCGCAGCTTCTTGGCGGTGGTCTCCCAACGTCGACGGGAGCCGATGACGCCGATATAAGGAGCCGGCGAATCCAGCAAGGCCGGCAGTCCCGCCACGTCCACCTCCACCCCGCGGGTCGTCAGCAATACATAGGTTTGGTCGTGGATGGTCACCCTGTCGGCGACATCCGCCATGGCCACGTAAACGGTTTTCTCGGCCTGCGGAACCACATCTTCCTGAGCAAATTCCTCGCGGTCATCGGCCACCACAACCCGGAAACCCAGCCAATTCGCCAGTTCTGCCACGGCCTGGCCGACGTGGCCGCCACCAATGATCAGGATTGTGGCCGGGGGTTTAATTGGCTCCACCAAAACCTCCATTTCTCCGCCGCACACACCGACATCGCCGCGCTCGGGGTCCCGGAAAGAGTAGGACAAACGACGAAGGCGGCTTGTGCGCAGCGCCTCGCGCGCTTCCGCGATCACACGATTCTCCATCTCGCCGCCGCCGATGGTCCCCTCAATGGAACCGTCCGGGAAAATCAACATTTTGCTCCCCTCATGGCGAGGGACAGAGCCTTGAGTCCGGATTACGGTCGCGACCGCGGCGGTCTTGCCCTGTTGTTCCAATTCCGCCAGCCGCTGGTAGCTCGCCACCTATTCCTCCAGTAGTGCCAGAATCACGGGCAGAAGCTGCTTCTTGCGCGACACCACACCTCTCGCCTCCAGCGTTCCATCGGAGGCGTGGACGTAAGGCAGCTCGTCCAGCGCGGGCGGTGCGGACTGCATCAGAATCCGGCTCGACCCACCGACAACATCGGTCACCATCAGCATGGTGAAGTCCAGTCCGCGCTGGGACTTCAGCCGATCCAGCGCCTTGCGCAGTTCCTCCAGATGATCGCTCAACTCCATAAGGTCTGTCACTTCCACCTGGGCGATGCCGAATTTCATACCGCTTTCATCGTAGATTTTCAGATCGCCGGTGATGACGGCGTCAGGGTCGCGGGTTGAGAGCCCAGCGCCAGCTTGCAGCAGCTGCCGGCCGAAAGATTCGACGGATTCACCGGCGAGAGGCGCCCCGCCGACGAAGGCCCATCGGCCCAGCGTTTCGGAGGCTCGCTCATCTCGCTCCGTTGTAGTCGGCGAGCTCAGGACCAGCGTATCGGACAGTAATCCAGCCAGCAGCATCCCTGCCAAGGCTGGCGGGGCGCTCATACCGGATTCGAGGATATGCTCGGCCACCAAGGTGCTGGTGCTGCCGACAGGTTCCACGCAAAAGCGGATAGGGGCCCGGGTGGCCGGATTATCCAGACGATGGTGGTCAAGCACCTCCAGCAGCTCGGCTTCATCCAGGGAGCCAATGGACTGCTCTGATTCGTTGTGGTCCACCAGCACGATCTTGAGTCTCGGCGGATCGAGCAAATCCCGCTGGCGGCACACGCCCAGGTACATTCCGTTCTCATTGACAGCCCAGAATTCATTCCGCTCCTCGCGCATGATCCGGGGCAATAAATCACGGATGCGCCAGGCTGCCTGGAATTTGGGCACACCGGTATCGGCGGCTTCGCGGCACGGCAGGTCGAAAATTTGATGGAGAGATTGATCGTGCTTATTCAGGTCCTCTCCAAGCAAACGGCTGAGCAAGCTAAATAAGCTGAATGCGGTTACCAGGCCGAAAGGTTTGCCATCCTCATCAACCACCGGTGCAGCGAAACCGGTCCGATTGGCGATGGCCCAGGCCTCCCCCAACGGCTGATCGGGGCGAACGGTATCCAGCCTGCGCAAGATGGATTCAATTCGGGGTGAGGCGTCAGACAGAAACTCCGGCGGTTCCAGCTCAAGGCGCTCGAGCGCCCAAGAGGTCTGCTCATTGATGGAGCCAGCCCGGGCTGCCGTCACCTCCATTCCGTCCCTGGATTTCAGCAGCCAGGCGTAGCCCATGGCCGACGCAATCGCGTCGGTGTCCGGGTTTACATGTCCAACTACATATGTATCAGTCATGTATCGCTCACCCTAGAAGTGGGAGCCGCTTTCTTGAATGGATCTCGCCTTCTTACATATAGACAAGGCCCGCGTATTCCTTAGTTTCCCCCAGTTCCATCCATCTATCCAATCTTACTGCCCTGATCAAGCGCAGCCAAGGGTGCAGTCAAACCAAATCGACCGATCTCACCGATCCGTTTCCGGATATACCTTCCACCCAAGCGAGCGAAGCAGATCCTCATCCACTTTCTCGCCCGGCTTGTCCACCAGGGTAGCCTCCGCTTCCACGCCCACCGAGCCATCCGGCAGGAAGAGCTGGGCAGTGGCGTACACCATCCGGCCCCGTTGTCGCTGAAGCTCACCAGTCAACCGGAGCTCAACCCCCGTTGGGACCGGCTTGCGGTAGCGCAGTTCCAATTTCGCAGTCACCAGAAAATGATTTGGGTCGTCAGTCATGGCAACTCGACCGACGACCTCATCCATCATCGAAGCGAGGATGCCGCCGTGGACCACGCCGGGGTATCCCTCATAGGCCGTCGGCGCGGTGTAGCGCGCTTCCACCCGGCCAGGGGCGATGCTGTAGAAACTCATGCCCAGGCCCTTCGGGTTTTCAAGACCGCAGACGAAGCAATGACTGGAGTTAGGTTGCTTTTGGGCCCCGGCCGATTTGCCAGGATTCTCGTGCTCGCTCATGGGTCAGGCACTCCGACCCCCACAGCCTCAACTCTTTGGACTGAAGGTGTCAATTAGCAACCTGACATCGCCACCCACCGGGTAAAGAATGGGGTAAGTGGCGCCGTGGTCAATGTACTCCTGCACCTTGCGGTGAGCATCCTCGGGGGTTCCCGAAGCGGTAATGCGTTCAATCAAGTCATCCGGCACAAGGTGCTTGGCTTTTTGAATTTGTTCGTGGGTGGCCGGCCAACCCAAGATCTCCTGAATTTCATCGACGATGTCCTGGGAGACCTCGCTGGCCTTGGCGATGTGCGGCTGCTGAGCCAAATACTGTGTGAGCAGCTCTCGGCTTGTGTCCAAAGCCGCCTCGCGGTCCTCGTCCACTGAGCAGACCACCAATTGCGGCCGATCGATATCCTCAATGGACCGACCGGACTTCTTAGCGCCGGCTTCCAACCGCTCCATGGCCATGTCATTGTAGCTTGGTGGAACGCAGTAATTGAGCACTGCGCCATCCGCGATCTCGCCAGTTAGCTCCATCATCATCGGCCCGGTCGCGCCGACATAAATGGGAACATCGCGGGGCTCTTTACGGCCGTGAACCACGTCCAATTCAATTCCATCCACCTGATGGAACTCGCCGTGGAAAGTAACTTTCTCCATGTTGAGCAGGCGCCGCAGCACCTCCACCGTTTCCCGCATGGCGGTCAGCGGCTTGCGGCGGTCAATTCCGACGTTCTTGGCCAATGGATCCCACCAGGCACCAATCCCGCAAATCACTCGGTTGGGCGCCAAATCGTCCAGGGTCAGGAAGGTCGAAGCGAGCAACCCGATGTTCCGCGTCCAGTTGTTGATCACACCCGAACCGACCTTGATTTCCTCCGTGACAGCCGCATAGGCAGCCATGGGG
>JBKHKF010000282.1:0-3974 GCA_046537745.1 Anaerolineales bacterium
GAGCTACGCTGGCGACGGGCCAAATTATATCAGCCGGCCGCGAGCCTTGGCAAGAACAAGGCGGCGGATGATAATGGGCGCATGCGAATCGCCATGATCTCCTATCACACATGTCCGCTGGCGACGTTGGGCGGCAAAGATACCGGCGGCATGAATGTGTATGTCCGGGACCTGAGTCGCCAGCTTGGAAGAATGGGTATCGGCGTCGACGTATACACCAGATCCCAGGATGAACACATTCCGCACGTGCTGCATGACCTTGGTTTTGGGAATCGCGTGATCCACGTCCCGGCCGGGCCGGAGGCGCCGCGCCCCAAGGACGAGCTGGCACAGTATGTGCCCGAGTTTGTCGAGCGGGTTCTCTCCATCGCCGAGGGAAAGCGGTTGGAATATGACCTGGTGCACAGCCATTACTGGCTTTCGGGGTTGGCCACGCTGGATTTGATCAAGGCGTGGGATATCCCCTTCGTCCAGACCTTCCACACCCTGGGAAAAATGAAAGACCGGGTTGCCCGCAGCGAGTCTGAGAATGCCTCCAACCTGCGCGTGGAGATCGAGCAGCTCCTCCTGCGTGAAGCGGATCGAGTGGTAGCTTCAACCCAGGCCGAACTGGCTCAGTTTCAGTGGTTGTATAAATCCGAAACCAAAAATGTTGTGGTCATTCCTCCCGGTGTGGATACAAGCCACTTTTATCCGATCCCCCAGGACGAAGCCAAGGAATTCATTGGCATTGGTCCTAACGAGAGAATGATGCTGTTTGTCGGCAGGATCGAACCCCTCAAGGGGATCGATACGCTTATAGAGAGCATCGCCAGGCTCAGACAACGAGGTGATCTTGATCGAGCCTGTCAGTGCTTGATCGTCATTGGCGGCGATCCTGATGGGAAAGAGAAGGCGCTCTCCGAGGAAATGACTCGTCTGAAAGCCCTGCGCAAAGAACTGAGTATGGATGATCTGGTCACGTTCTTGGGCAGCCGCGATCAGGATACGCTTCCCTATTATTACTCGGCGGCGGAGGTCGTCATTGTCCCCTCGCACTATGAGTCCTTCGGCCTGGTGGCGCTGGAGGCGATGGCCTGCGGTCGTCCGGTGGTCGCTTCCGAAACAGGCGGTCTGGCATATCTCATCAAAGATGGTGAGACAGGCTTCCACGTGCCAGCCGCGGACGTCGAGGCGCTGGCAGATCGGCTCGATCAGCTGATGGATAGCCCGGAACTTCGACGGAGCATGGGACAGAAAGGCCAAAAACTCGCGCAAAAATACTCCTGGGACAGGGTGGCGGAAGCCATCACAGATATGTATGAAAGCGTGTTGACCGAGGATGTCATTGCGTGAATCAGGGCGACTCCAGCTTCAGAGTCCATATTGTTTCGAATCCAGAGGATTGGAACACAGAGCTCCTCGAGGACCGCTTAGCTCCCTCGATCCAGCTCAGCTTCAAGGACGAAGAGCCCGGGAATGACAAGTTCAAGGTGCTGGTGGCAGGGCGGCCGGATGACGCGCTGCTGGAGCTCAGCCCGGAGCTTGAGCGCGTCATCATCCCTTGGGCTGGTTTAGCGACGGAGACTCGGCGGGTGCTTCTGTCTCATCCACATGTGGCCGTCCACAATCTACATCACAACGCGGAGGCTACGGCTGAGCTCGGGTTGGCGCTGCTGTTGGCAGCTGCCAAGCGCCTGCTACCGATGGATCGGTCTCTGCGCCAGGGGGACTGGCGGCCACGCTATCATGGCCCCTATGGGGTGCTGCTGGATGGGAGCAGGGCGCTGGTAGTCGGTTACGGTCATATTGGCCGGCGGATGGCCCAGTATTGCCAGGCGCTGGGGATGGAGGTGCGTGCGACGCGCCGGTCCATCAAGGAGCCCTATCGTGAAGAGGGGGTTTTCATCGAACCGGCCGAGGTGCTGGGACGGCTTCTGCGCTCGACTGACGTGCTGATCTTATGCGCTCCGCTTACGAATGAGACAAGAGGGATGATCGGCGCAGGCGAATTCGCCAGAATGCCTGAAGACGGGATTCTGATCAACGTTGGCCGGGGGGATCTGGTCGATCCTTGGGCCCTGTACAGTGCACTCGAAGATGGATCCCTCCGGGCTGCAGGTCTGGATGTGTGGTACCAATACCCAGGGAAGGATGATGAGCAAAGCGAAACATGGCCTTCGGAAGCACCTTTCTGGGAACTGGAGAACGTCGTGATGAGTCCACATCGAGGCGGCATGATCGATGGGACCAAGCACCAGCGAACCGAAGCCTTAATTGAGCTGTTGAATCAAGCGGCCGCCGGCGAGGAGCCGGGCAACTTGGTGGATGTTGAACGGGGTTATTAGGCTGATAACGCCTGGGATGTTGCTATGGATGTGATGCTCGAACTGCTGGTGGAGGCCGTCAAGCGCTATCTGCTTCCGGGATCGTTGCCGCTGCTGCTGTTTGCGACCACCCTGGCTTTGGGTTGGATGTACCTCGATCAGCGAAGGCGGGAATGGCCACAGGCCTTGTTGACCGGGCTTGTGGTGATCTATTGGCTGCTTTCTTTGCCTGTCGTCTCGAATTCACTGACAGCCGGTCTGTCGGCGGGCACTGAGCCGGTTGAGAGTTCCATCGATGTGGATGCCGTAGTTGTCCTTGGAGGCGGCGCTTCGGTCCCACGGGTCGATGGGCTGGAGATGACGATCTTGAGTGAGGGGAGCGCGCGCAGGGCGCTGGAAGGGGCGCGTTTGTACCATTTCCTCGATACCCAATGGGTGATCGTATCGGGGGGAACAGGGAGGGACCCTGAGGTGCCGGAGAGCGAGCCGCTTCGATCGGCTCTGATTGAACAAGGTGTCCCTGCCGACCGCATCCTGACTGAGTCGGGTTCAAGCGACACCCATGACCAGGCCGTGCTTCTTTTCGATTTACTCGATGAACGGGAGGTGGAGAAATTCGTGCTGGTGACGTCGCCTGCACACATGCGGCGATCGCTCGGAGCGTTTCGGGCGGTTGGCCTTGATCCCCTGCCTTCACCGGCGCAGCCGGCCCCGGAGGACGCCAGTCAATCCGAGGAAATCCTGTGGCTTCCTTCCATCGAGGCCTTAGGGGAAAGCATGACGGCCGCTCGTGAGTACATGGCGATAGGCTATTATTGGCTTCGTGGTTGGTATTAGTCTGGTCAGCCTTGCCAGCCAGCTTTCGACAGACGACGGTCCAGATCATAGGCCGCGCTGATCAAGGCCAGGTGGGTGAAGGCCTGCGGAAAATTGCCCAGGTGCTCCGCCTGCGGTCCCAGCTCTTCGGAATAAAGTCCAAGGTGGTTGGCATAGCCCAGCATTTTCTCAAAGTAGAGTCGTGCCTTATTCAGTTCGCCCGCCCGGGATAAGCATTCCACAAACCAGAAGGTGCACATGCTGAAGGTTCCTTCGAGGCCCTCCAGGCCGTCATGGCTCTCGGCAAGATTGTAGCGGTAAACAAGCGAATCGTGGACCAGGTTTCGCTCGATGGCATCGAGATGCTTCAGCCATATCGGGTCGGTCGGGCTGATGAAGCGGACAAGCGGCATCAGCAGCGATGAAGCGTCCAATGATTTGGCTCCTTTAAATTGCACAAATGCCTCTTGTTCCTCATCCCAATACTCCCGGAAGATGTACTTGTAGATTTCATCCCGCACCGTAAGCCATCGATCGGTTGGAGCAGGGAAGGATCGTTTTCGGACCAAGCGCAAAGCTCGATCCACTGCGACCCAGCACATCAATTTCGAGAACAGGAACTCCCGCTTTGGCCCTCTGACCTCCCAGATGCCCTCATCCGGTCGATGCCAATTTTCGCAAACCCAGTTGACCAGACGGACAAGATCCTCCCACAGATCATGAGAGATCATGTCACCATACTTGTTGTACAGGTACACAGAATCCAACAGTTCGCCATAGATATCGAGCTGGAGCTGTTTATGAGCAGCGTTTCCAATCCGAACCGGCGAGGATCCACGGTAGCCTTCAAAG
>JBKHKF010000283.1:0-3958 GCA_046537745.1 Anaerolineales bacterium
GATGTCAAGCAAATCATGAGGGAGATGACCGCGGCTTAAGCGGCTGCGCTCCTGCGATGCAATTATCAGTCAAGGGGAGGGCGCCGGGCCCGGCCGGCGCCCTCCCCGATTCTATAGGGGTGGAGGGAACACCGAATTCGAAGTCCGGGAGTGCCGAGATCCGGCGATCGTCAGTGTTCAGGCAAACAGCCGCGTGGGCTTTCCGTTTCGTCTCCCGGCAAATGGGGCGGCCACCGCAAGCATTGCCAATAGGGCGGCTCCGATGAAGGCGGCGATAGCGACCGCGGCGGTGTCTTGCTGGGCGACTCCGATGCCAATATAAGCCCACAAGAATACCAGCGCGAAAGCCCCGTCTCGATGCTGCCACACCATCAGCACCGCCAGCGCCAGCCCGATGATCAGCATGGCGACCGCCCAGAATACATCGCTCAAGCCGAAGCCTGACCAGCGGGTCAGGGATATTACATCCGCGGTGTTAGCGATGGTAGCAATGGAGACCCAACCCAGATAAATACTGAAGGGAAGACGGGCAAACCAGAATTCTGCTCGCGAGGAATACCCTTTCCCCTGTTGAAGGCGAGAATAGATGACGATCAGCGATACAAGCAGTGTGACCATGGCAACGAGCGTCCACAGGAACTGCTGATAATGCCATAGAAAAATCCAGGCGATGTTGGCAGTGGAGGCGAGCAGAAAGGGGGCAAAGGTGGCGCGCAGCCGTGGGTTGTCCCGTTGGGCCGGCAGCGCTTGATAAGTGGCAAATCCGATCAAACCAAGGTAGATCAGGCCCCATATCGAAAAAACATAGCCCGCCGGAACAAACAACGAATCAAAACGATCGGAAACCTCGCCGGTTGTCACCCCGTTTAAAGGTAAAGCGTTGGCCAGCCCGTTGACGGCCAATGTCGCCAGGACAGCGGCCAGCACGAGCCAGGGCCGCGCACGTTCGATCATGCCACACCTCGAATGATCTGTGAACTTAAACCATTGTATCACTAATGTCCAATAATTGCCAAGATATGACGGGTTATTTCACTTGTATTTGATCAAATTCGGTGGTTACAACGATATCAGCTCGCTGTTTGTGCTGGGAGATAATGCCGTGCTCGATCTCGAGAACGTCCTCGATGAAGGGCTCGAAGGTATCGCGATCGCGTCGCATGCGGTGCTTCTCTGTATCTCGATAGTCACGGTCGATGAAGATACGGAGGTCGACGAAGCTTAACAGCGACGTGTAAGTTCCCTCGGCAATCAGGGCATCGAAGGAATCCACAGCCATTTCCTCGGTGGTGATCAGATCCGCCTCATAATCCACCAGAGGCTTGTAGATCGGGCTTTCACCCCGCTTGAAGGATCTCAGGTTGGAATCCAGGAAGTCCAGCTTCACCTCATAGGGGCCCACCTGCATCAGATTCACCCGCCGCATTTCGTGGTTGGTTTTTGGCGGGAACACGAAATAGTCATCCTGCTGCAGCACGCCAGTGGGACGGCCAGAATCGGTAAGTTGACGGGCGATTTCGCTGGCCAGCTCTGATTTTCCGGAACCGGATTCGCCGGCGACGGTAATCACGAAGCGGTCCAGCTCCAGTTCCGCCAGATGCTGACAGATGTCCTCGGCCCGGTCTGTGTGGTGCGGTTCGATGACGAGTTTGTCGCCTCTCATGATGCCGATCTCCCGTAGGTTCGTAGTATGGTATTAGGTTATCAACCCCAAATCTTTTCCAGGCGATCGCGAGTCAGGTCATCCTCGGCGCTGGGCTCAGTGAAATAATCCGGGATGGGTACGCTCGTTTCGCGAGCCGGCTCTGATCGAATTTTCTCCAGCACGCTCAGATAGCCTTCGGCGGTCTGTTCCCAGGTGTATCGGTCCAGCACGCGCTGCCGCCCCCGCTCATGGAATTCCTGCCAGGTCTCGGGGGATGCAACCAGCCGCAAAAGGCCCTGGGCGATATCCGGTGGGCTCGTGGGATCCACCAACACACCATATTCCGTATCGCCTTCCAGCAAGCTCTCGCTGGGGCCGCCGTTCTCTGTCACCACCGCCGGCAATCCGGCGGCCATGGCCTCCAGGGGCGCCAGGCCGAAGGGCTCATACAGCGCGGTCAGTGCAAAGACAGAGCGCTGCTGGCAGAGGTGCCGATAGGCGGCGGCGAGCTCGGCCTGGCTGCCCAAGGAGAAGCCGCTGACCTTGCCCCAGAGGTCCTCCTGCTCACAAATTGACACCACCTGGTCCAGGATGGACCGTTCCACTTCATTCAAACCCTTCCGACCGTGCAAATCCTCCTGACCGCGCAGCACGATCAGCAGGTTGGCATGCTCTTGGAGCTCCTGGTTGCCGGCATAGGCTTCCACCAGCCCCAGAAGATTTTTCTTGTGGTCCAGTCGGCTCGAGCTCAAAATCCCAGGCAAGCTCCGGCGCTCCGGATCGAGGTCCCGTTTAAAAACCTGGTTCAGGTGCCGCTGCACGCTCTTATCCGCCTCGCCTTCCACTTCGGCGTCGAAGATGCTCAGGTTGACCCCTGGCGGGATGACGGCGAAACGATCGTCGCTGGACGGATCAATGGCACCCTGATAGGCCGAGTGCGCGTACTGCTCCCGCCGCTCCTGGTTGGTGCTTGTTATCACGCGGGCGGCGTGGTTCATGGCGACTCGCTCGGCGGCGAGCCGCCGGCGGAAGAGGAACTCCTCGTCCAGTTCCTCCAGGCTGCTCTCACCTTTCTCCATCAGCCGGTCGAGCTTCTGCGCGCCCAGGGAATGGCCGGTGAAGGTGAAGGGCGGTCCGTCGGATAGGCGCCACAGCGCACCGGCCAGGCCGCCGTCGCCGTAATGGGTTGTCGCCACCTCAGGAGCGGAACCTTCCCCTTCGTAGAACTGGAAGATGTTTGGCACCCACTCGGTGCCCAGGAAGGGCCAGAGCGCCTCCTTGCGCAGAAACTGCACCCCGCCGCAGGGTAGGCGAACGATGCGCACATTGGGTTGGCCGGGGTACCCGTCGATCTCCTCCTCGAAGCCGGGCCAATTCGGGTCGATGATGCGGCGGGTGATGATGTCCACCTGGTGACCGGCCCGGCCCATGGCCAGCGCAACTTCCTTGACGTAGACCAACTGACCGCCGAAGTCGGCGTGCTCCGTCCAATAGCGATCCTCCGGGTCGAAATTGCCCTGCGGGTTTAAGAACGCGATGTGCACGCTGATTCCTTTCTTATGGGATTGCTCTTTAACTCCAGAGCCTTTCGCTAGTTGATCTCAGGTCGGCGGCTGCCGCCTCCGGGCTGCCCTGGCAGATGTGCAAGCCGATCTGCTCGTAGCCACCGGTGATTTGTGTAAATGGTTTGAATTCGAAATAGAGACCGGCGCCGGGCCCGTTGTGAGCCAGGATGTTGTAGGCAGGCTCCCGGCCGATTCGCGGCATGATCTCATGAATCAGCGCTGTTGCCAGATGCCAGGCTTCGGCGACAGCTTCCAGTTCGGATTCCTCCAGTTCATATAAATAGGATTTATCGCTGGCGCGCAGCAAGAGCAGCATATCGTAGGGTCGCTTCATGAAATGGGGCACGGCTAGCACCGCTGGCCCGAAATCGTGGACGATCAGTTCGGCTGTCAAACGGTCTGTCATCCACTGACTGAAATATTGCCCGTGATGCTCCTTGAAGCGCAGGTGATCCTTGATGCGGCGCGGCATGACGTTGCCAACGGCGATTTGCTGGTGGCCGTGTGAAAGCGAAGCGCCGACCACGCCGCCGGCGTTTTTGATGATGGACACGTAGGGCTCGGAGCGCAGCTCCGGGGAGAGCATTTGACCTTCTTGAATCCACTTTCGTTCCAGTGCGGCCAACCGCGACATGACGGTGAAACAGTCGGCTACAGGCAGGTTTTGCCAGTCTCGATGATGATAATTCGAGGTCCACTGCAGCAGGTGAAGGCCGCGGGCGGGTTCGTCCTCAAAGGGATATAGGAC
>JBKHKF010000284.1:0-3953 GCA_046537745.1 Anaerolineales bacterium
GGGTCATGCCGGCCTCGACCATCTCGGCCAGATAGGCCTGCACCTGGCGCGCCGGCGGCGTGGTCACGTGGAAGCCGGTATCGCGCACCTCATCGCCGATGATGGCGTTGACGGTGGTGATCATGCCGGTTGGAACACCCGCTTTCTTCAGGATCTGAAAGAGCAGATTGGCCGTGGTGGTTTTGCCGTCGGTGCCGGTGATGCCGATCATCACCAACTGATCCGCCGGCTTGCCGTGCCAGGCGGCCGCCAGCTGGGCCAGGGCCAGGCGCGAATCCGGCACCTGGAAATATGGGATCCCCGCTTCAACTGCCGACTCCCCCACCGCGGCGATAGCCCCGGCCTCCGCCGCCTGTGAGATATACCGGTGCCCATCGAATTGCAGGCCTGAAAGCGCGACGAAAAGCGAACCCGGCTGCACCTGGCGCGAATCCTCCGCCAGCGACGTCACCTCGATTTCGGCGACCTCCGCAGGCGCTTCGGTGCCAATTTGGTGCAGCAGCTTTCCAAGTTCCTTCGACATCTTCTCCTGCAGATCAGCCAATCCCTTTCAACGCGAAGCGCCCCCCACCGATTGGAGTTGGGCTGGGTCGCATGGGTCCCACCCGTTGTCCTAAATCTGTGAAGGGCGACTCAGCAGATGCCAATCGGCTCGCGCGAGCCAACCGGCAAATTACCTGACGGATTGCCTCATATTGTCGAGCTTGCCGGCCACGGATCCATCCAGGATCCTGTCGCCGACGCGGACGATCAAACCACCCAGGATGGTGGGGTCCACTTTGAAGGTGACGGTGGCGCTGCCGCCGAGCTTGGCCAGCACATCCTCTTTAACCTTCGCCTGTTCGGCCTCGGTCAGCGGCACCGCGCTGGTGACCTCGGCGCTCTGGCCGCTCACGGTCTCGCCTTCGAGAACCTCAACCCGACCGGATTCCACGCCGCTGAAGAAATCGTTGATCAGGGCGCGCTGGCGCTGTTCGTCGAGCGCCTCACCAATCAGCTTTTGGGCGGCCGCCATCGCCAGGGCGGCGATCTGACCGCGCAGTTCGCCCAGGGCTTCCCTCTTGGCCTGCTCGGCCTCCCTGGCGGCCTCCTCGCGTATCTCGTTGGCCTCGCGCTCGGCCTCCGCCCGGACGTCCCGGCCTGCTTGCTCGGCCCGCTGAGTGGCCTCGCGAACCCGCTGATTGGCCTCGTGCTGCGCCTCGGCGATGATCTTCTCGGCCTCTTCCTCCGCATGGGCGCGAGCTTGCTCGGCCACACGAGCGTCCTCCAGGCCTTGTGCGATCTTCTCCCGCCGCTCACGCAGCATGTTGATGAGTGGATCGAACACCCAGGCTCGCATGATGACGAACAGGATGAGGAAGTTGAAAACTTGTACCAGCAAATAACCTAAATTAATGCCAAGTGCTTCCAATGGAGTCTCCTTTTAGTATCCCGTGTCGCTCCAGTGAAGCGCGTTAGCCTACGAACAAGATCAGCATGGCCACAACCACGCCGTAAATCGCCACAGCTTCGGCGAAGGCGATGGCCAGGATCATGTTGATCTGGATCGTTCCGGCTGCATCCGGGTTGCGGGCGATGCCCTGCACCGCTCCATAGCCGAGAATGCCAATGCCCAATCCAGCACCAAGGGTGCCGACCATGGCCAGACCGGCCGCCAGGAATTTAAGCCCCTCTGCAAATGCGACTGCTGCTGCTTCTTCCATCTGCTGTCTTTCCTCCTACATTTCTTATCAGTTCAACACAAAACGAACAGGGATGTCAATTAAAAGTTAATGGTCATCGTGCGACTGCGTAGCCATCGTCATGAAAACCAACGTAAGCAAACCAAACACAATCGCCTGGACCAAACCGACAAAGAACTCCAACAACAACACGCCTGTTTGGACGAATACTGGCACCAACGTGCCGATCACAAAGAGAAGCACGGTTCCGGCGAAGATGTTACCGAAAAGTCGGAAGCCGAACGAAACAATTTTTGCAAGCTCGGCGATGAGCTCAAGCACCCCGACGAACATGTCGATAAAGGGTGTCAACAAATCGAAGGGGCCCAACTTCGGCTTGAACCAAACGCTGAACACATCCTTGAAAGCAAAGAACTTGTTGAAATAGCTTAGGCCCAAAACCCGTACGCCAATGATCTGGGTCATGACCACCGAAATCAATGCCAATGCGAAGGTGAAGTTGAGGTCGGTCGACGAAACGCGCACCCAGGGGACAACCGCGTACAGATCTTCGGCGTGCTCTCCGTTGTGTTCAACCGCACCGGCCTCCGGTTGCACGATCGTCCGCACTTCCATATCCCCGACCTGTGCCAGCGTCTGAACCGGATAGCCGTGGTCATCATGATGCAGGAACCCGATGCTGTCAACGCCGGGGAATAGCTCAGTCCAGTTGACGACAAGGACGAGCAATGTGATGGTGGCCACCCAGGGGAATATCTGTTTGGCATATTTCTGTGAAGTCGTTTCGGTCAGTTCATAAAGCGCTTCGACGATCGCCTGTACCGCACCGGCAATACCACCAAAGACATAACCACCGCCGGCGATCGCGCGCCGAACAGCCAGCGCCAATAGGATCAGCACGATATCGGCGATGATCATCGCCACCATTGTGTTCGTGATGAAAAATTCACCAATGATTGGCAAGGTGAACAGCGGTGTTTCGGAAAGTGCCTCAGCCGGCACTTGAATGTGGGGCAAGATGGGCGGGAAGGCGCTAATCGCGAAATAGTTTAAAGCGATCAGGCCAAAAATAATCCATCGATGCAGGCCAAAGCGCCATCTTCGTCCTTCTTCCAAATCAGGCCTCCTCTGTATTCATCGTGCCTCGCTCCTGATCTCCCGGAGACATATCCGGCTGGAAGCGGGCCATACCACTCAACACCAATCGGATCATCAGATAGATTGTTACGGGAATACTGCCCAAAATACAGACGATCGTAAAGATCGGCTGTGTGTCAAACTGTGCGTCGATCCATAGGCCGGCTGCCAGGGCGGCGGCGATGATGATGACGGTGAGGCAGCCAACTTGTCCCAGCAGGCCGGCGACTGCGATGCCGAGCGCCTGCTGACCTTCTCCGCTTTTGGCCTCAGATCCCTTGTCTTCCGTCACCCGGGAATTCTATCACAAGCAATCTCGGCCTTCTGAGCCCCGCGCATGATCGCTCCGTCCCCCTAGAAGAGCGCCTGCGCCGAGGTCAGCGCCCAATCCAGCCAGGGCGCGCTCAGGGTACCAATCGCGATAATTGCGACCGAGCACAACCCCAGCGCGACCGCCGAGCTGCCGGGGATTTGAATGGGAACATCCTCTTCGTCCGAACGATACAGATAAATAACCTTGAGCACGGTCAGATAGTAGTAAAGACCGATAATGGCATTGATCACACCGACGAAGGCAAGCCAGATCAAGCCGGATTCAACGGCGGCGGCAAAGACGTACACCTTGCCGACGAAACCCGCCAGCGGCGGCATCCCCGCCAATGAGAGCAGCGCAATCAACATGACGATGGCCAGCCCGGGTGAGCGGCGGCTCAGTCCCGCGTAATCCTCAATCTCGTCGGAACCGGCTGTGCCGGCGAACAGCACGACCACGCCAAAGGCGGCCAGGTTTGTGACCGCATAGGCGACCAAATAAAAGATAACGCTCGCGCCCCCCAGTGTGCTCACCGCGACCACGCCAATGAGCGCGTAGCCGGCGTGGGCGATGGAGGAATAAGCCAGCATGCGTTTGATATTGCTCTGCGCCAGCGCCAGGACGTTGCCCAGTGTCATCGTCGCCACTGCCAGCGCACTGACGATGCCGGTCCAGTACACCTCAACACCCGGGAACACCGCCAGCATGAAGCGCAGCAGCACGGCGAACCCGGCCGCCTTGGAAGCCGTGGAGACGAAACCCGTGATGGGCGTCGGCGCGCCCTGGTACACGTCCGGCGTCCAAAAATGGAACGGCACCGC
>JBKHKF010000285.1:0-3948 GCA_046537745.1 Anaerolineales bacterium
TGTCCTGCTCGGACCGGAGGACCGGATCTGGCTGATCGATCACGGCCTGTGCTTCCACCAGGAGTACAAGCTGCGCACAGTCATCTGGGATTTCGCGGGAGAACCGATCCCGGATCCCCTCCTGAAAAAGACGAGTACGCTGTTGGATATGCTGAATAAGGGAGCGCTGGCGGATCCTCTCTACGGGTTGCTTTCGCAAGGTGAGATGGCCGCCCTGGCTGAACGAGCGCGCCAACTCTTGCAGGAAGCCACTTTTCCGACCCCCGGTGAACGGCGTCACTATCCCTGGCCGCTTGTTTAATCCCGGCAAAGGCCGCTGAGTTATGGCAAGATAGACATCATCCCGCGCCCGATACGCTGGAGTCAAATCAAGCATGGCAGATCCCAAACCATTTCTTATCCCTGACCTAGATTGGCCGGAGCTCACGGATGAAGCCAACCAGCTCATGCGCGAGCTCTTTCCTCTCTGTCGAAGCCTGACCGGACAGGGAGTTCGTCAGACCCTGCAGCGACTGCAGCAGGTGGCAGCGTTTGACATCCTTGAAATCCCCTCCGGCAGGGAAGCCTACGATTGGGAGGTGCCACCGGAATGGAACATCCAGAGCGCATACCTCGAGACAGAGGATGGCGATAGGATCCTGGATTTTGATGATCACAACCTGCACGTGGTCAGCTACAGCATCCCGGTCGATGAAGTGCTGACCTGGGACCAGCTTGATTCACATTTGCACACGCTGCCCGACCTGCCGGAGGCGATCCCCTACCGGACCAGCTATTACGATCGCGATTGGGGTTTCTGTTTGCCCTACGAACAGTATCAGCAGCTTGATCGATCCGTGCGATACCGGGCCGTGATTAATTCAACCCTCAAACCCGGCAGCATGACCATGGGCGAAACCGTCCTCCAGGGCGAATCCGGCCAAGAATTCCTGATCTCCGCTTATTGCTGCCATCCCAGCATGGCTAATGACAGCCTGTCCGGCGTTGTGCTGTGGGCGCTGCTGCTGCGCACCTTGCAACGAAGCCCCAACTGGCATTCTTACCGCTTTGTAATCCTGCCCGAAACCATCGGCGCCATCGCCTACCTGGCCCACCGCGAAGAGCAGATGAAGGCGATTGAGGGGGGGTTGATCCCGACCACCCTCGCCGGTCCCGGGCCCTTTGGCTACAAACGAACCTTCCAGGGGGACAGCCTTATCGATCGGGCTGCCAGGCGGACCTTCCTGGAGCAGGGTGTGGAGTTTGTGGACTACCCCTTTGACATCAACGGCTCCGACGAGAAACAGTACTCTGCACCGGCCTTCCGCATTCCAGTGGGCACTATCAGCAAATCCAAATACTACGAGTACAAGGAGTACCACACCTCCCTGGACAACCTGGATTTTATCCGCCCGGAGCACTTGATCGACAGCCTTAAGCTCTATCTGCTGACCGTCGAGAAGCTGGAGTTGGACCTCACTTACCGATCTTTGGCGCCGCACTCCGAGCCCATGCTGGGCAAGCGCGGCCTGTATCCGAAGCTGGGCGGCTCGATCAAGCAGCAGGCGGCTGACCTTTACCGCCAGCACGGAGAGCGCCGCTACCAGATCGAGATCGACCAGAGCATCTATGGTAGCGCGCTGGACGCGCTGCGCTGGCTGATGTTCTATGCCGACGGTGAGCACACCCTGCTGGATATTGCGGAGAAGGTTGACCTGCCTGTGCGCCAGCTTTTTGAAACCGCGGAACTGCTCAGGAAGCAGGACTTGCTCGAACTGCTGGACAAGACTGGAAAGGAAGCTTGATGCGTCTCATGTGGATTGGGGGAAATCATCCCCGCCATCTTTATTACATCAACACCGTTGCCAGCGCCTTTCCGCTTTCCGGCGCTTTGATCGAGACCAGGGAAAACCTGATCCCACAACCGCCGGATCGGCTCAGCGAGCAGGATCGAGCGAATTTTTTGCGCCATTTCCAAAATCGGGCGAAAGCCGAAAGTAAATATTTCGGCGAGCAACCGCTCCCGGATTGTGAGCGGCTCGAAATCAAAAGCGAGGACCTGAATACACAGGAGAGCGTTGCATTCGTTCGTCAGATCAACCCCGACGTCGTATTGATCTTTGGATGCGGCTTGATTAAAGACCCGCTTTACTCCGCCCTTCCTAAGGACAGCATCAACCTGCACCTCGGCCTTTCACCCCGTTACCGTGGTGCCGCAACCTTATTTTGGCCTTTCTATTTCATGGAGCCTTCCTACGCCGGCACCACCTTCCACTACATCGTGGCCGAGCCAGACGCAGGGGATGTTATCCATCAAGTCACACCCAAACTCGATCATGAGGACGGTGTACATGACGTAGCCTGCAAGGCCGTGGTTGCCTCCGCCCAAGAGGCAGTGGAATTGCTTCAGATTTACCAGGAGAAGGGTGGCTGGAAAGTGCACAAACAGAAAGGGACCGGCAAAAACTTCCTTTCCAGCGACTTCAAAGCCGAACACCTCAGAGTGCTGTACAACGTGTTCGACGATGACATGGTCAGGCACTATCTGGCTGGCAACCTTCCCTGCAAAGATCCCTTCCTGTTCCGCCAGACATAGGAGAGAAGCTGCGACGAATGCGTACGTATGAATTAGCGTTGATTGGCTTTGGGAATGTCGGCCAGGCATTGGCCGAGTTGCTGCTTGAAAAACAAGCGGAGCTTGAAAGTAATTATCAAATCCGCTTCAAGGTTGTGACCATCGCCACCGGCAGCCATGGCTCGGCTTTGTCCTCCGATGGGATTGATCTCTCACGGGCGCTGGCTTTAGCCGCCGAAGGCCAATCCCTCGCCGAGTTGGACCTGGATGGTGCGCCGGAAGGCGCACTCGAGATGATACAGCGCTGCGGCGCAGATGTACTCTTCGAAAACACCCCTGTGGATTACCGATCCGGCCAACCCGCCCTTCGGCACCTACAAGCCGGCCTCGAAGCGGGAATGCACGTCATCACGGCCAACAAGGGACCGGTGGTTCATGGCTACAAGGGGCTGCGCCATCTCGCCGATCAGGTAGGCCGCCGCTTTCTGTTTGAATCCACCGTGATGGACGGTGCCCCCATCTTTAGCTTGTGGCGCGAGGCGCTGCCCGGCGCCAATCTTCAATCCGTCCGCGGTGTGCTAAATTCCACGACCAATCTGGTCTTGGGACTGATGGAATCCGGCCAGACCCTGGACCAGGCGGTGGCCCACGCCCAGACGATCGGCATCGCTGAAACCGATCCGAGCGGAGACCTGGAAGGATGGGACGCTGCCATCAAGCTGGCGGCCGTCGCCACCGTTTTGATGGATTCGCCTCTGACGCCGGCCGAGGTGGATCGCACGGGCATCAGCCAGTTGACGCCAGCGGCCATTCGAGAAGCCATGGAGGAGGGGCATCGCTGGAAGCTGGTTTGTACCGCAATCCGAGGCGAGCAAGGCGTGGAAGCTACCGTGAAACCGGAGAAGCTTGGCGCCGAGGACCCATTGTACGCTGTCTCGGGAACTTCTTCAGCCATCACCTTTCACAGCGACGTCCTGGGGCCCCTGACCATCACGGAGGAGGATCCAGGTCCACACACGACTGCCTACGGACTGCTGGCCGATTTCATCAACGCCACCACAAGTCAGGAATCCCCGAGCAGCATCTAAGGCCACGAGCACATGCCTCGCTTGGTTGCAGGCAAGTGCTGCCCCGATCCTTCTCCTTCTGTTATCAGCGCATCTGGGGATTCTGTTTCAATGGCTATTCAACCTGCCTGAGACTGCGGCGTTGTGAAGAGTGGAATAAAGAAGCGGACCGCTCTCGCGGTCCGCTCTCCTTGCGCCAACAGTAAAGTTCAAAGCAGCAAGCTACACATTTTCTAAAACGTTCCCCAGCAGGAGCACACCATAGGCGATCGTCATCACCCAGAATGCTTCAATGCCAAGGCTGAATACCCCCAGGAACAATAAAAG